>JAVEYB010000020.1 GCA_034003725.1 Candidatus Zixiibacteriota bacterium | reverse complement strand
TCGGCTTCCCTGAGGATGCCGACGATCTGTGTCTCACTGAATCGTGATCGTTTCATAGAGTCCTCCTGGCTGTAATATGCCAAAAAGCTCTACTTCACGACAGTCTACTGTTTGGGGGAGTTTACGCCGTAACCCCGTCGCTATTTACCTGCCTGGCCGTAGTCGAAACTCTTAAAACTAACCCGGAAGAACAGCGAATACAAAATCGGAACAAAACCAAGGGTCAGCACGGTCGCGAACATCAAGCCGAAAATTATCGAAATGGCCTGCGGATGAAGCATGATCTCATCACCGTACGCCAGCGGGATCAAGCCGCCTATTGTGGTCGCCACGGTCAGCAGGATCGGACGAAGACGGCGCTGGCATACTTCGACGACGGCAAGCGGAGCGTCCAGACCGTTGTCCCCCCGTTCAATCCGTATGCGGTCGTGCAGCACGCTGCCATGGATTTCGACTAGTCCCATGGCTAGCGACCGTATCTTCGAGCGCGGAGTATCGCGAAATATACGACATCGACGCCACTTGACAAATTCCAGGACAAGCATCAGTCCGCCGACCAACACGAACACTTCTGCCATCAAATGATCCTGTGTACTTGCCATATGTCTTTCTTTTCGCTGAAGTGGCAGTACTTCTCACCCGACGGGATACGATTCCGACCGAGCACGGATCACTGATTCTGATGTCTCATGCTCAAGAGCAATAACGAATCATGGTGCGACCAGTACGAGTACAATCTTCCCAGCCGCACACACGTCAATGAGCCCACTGTCATTGCGGTGGATCGAGCGATCTCTCGCAAACGGAGAATACAGATTGGCGTGCAGTATCCGGTCGTGAGTGGGTTGCCCATCGCCACTGCCTACGTGAGTCTGGCGCGGGAGGGCGACGGGTCATCACGTGAGACTCGGCGCTATAGCTGCACAGCCTCGACCTGAGCGGCCCCCCAAGAGGGGTCGGGGAGCAGCATGGGTCGGAAAAGATGAGTCGGTGTATCTTTGATTTGCTATCACTTGGCAAAAAGGGCGAAAAAGCGCTAAAGAAGTCTTGACTTTTGTCGAGAAATATATATGTATATGCAACAAACTCAAATCTGCTGCGTTTAAGCAGGTGAAGGAAGTACAGACGAATGACAGATCGAGACAAAAACGATATTGTTGGCGGGGTTGGTCGGCTCTGGCTCTTGTTCAAAAGACACGGACGACGGATATTTTCCGACCTCAACCTGGGTTTCACGTTCGAACAGGCCATGGTGCTATTTATTCTGAATGCCGAGGAAGGTTTGACCATTGGCCGCATTGCCGAGCAGACTGACCGGGACAGAACCACAACCTCAAGAATGATAAATGGTTTAGAGGCCAAGAATCTTGTTGTTCGGGTCCCCGGACGAGACGATAACCGACAGAAACGCATCTATCTGACGCGCCTGGCAAAGGAAGTCCTAGAAAGGTTGAATCATCTCAAAGTGGATTTTGACAAATCTTTGTTAGAAGGCATTGATCCGGCCGATATCATCAAGGCAACTGAGGTTCTGTACAAAATGGCCGACAACATTGAAAAAGAGTAAATTTTTTAGAAATACATGTGCATGTACACTATATGCAACTGCAATTAACTCGTGAGTATGTCTTCGATATGAGGATCTGACATGAAGCGGATAGTGACCAGTACTATGCGGATGGGAAAAGAAGCCATCGCTCAAATGAAGACCGCCGGGCACTCGAGTAACACCTCGAAGACTCGTAATGGCATCAGAATTAGGCACTTAGCATTTGGCCTGGCGGGTTTGGTCGTTACTATCATGACGATGGGGGGGTGTGGCTCGGATAGCGAGTCAAAAAGCATGGAGCAGCTCTACGCCGAGAACGGTGTGCCCGTCAAGACACGGATCATCCGGGAAACCGACTTCTCAAGCGAGGCCGCCTTTCACGCCGTATTGACGGGAATCAGAGAGTCGTCGGCATATGCCATGGTGTCCGATAAGATCGACCACATTGACTACCAAGTCGGAGATTTCGTTGAAAAGGATGACATCGTGATGGCCTTCCCCACCGACAATCCGTCGGCGCAGTACTATCAGGCCCAAGTCGCGTTTGAGAATGCCAAAGCGACATTTGACCGTATGCGAAGCTATTACGATACCGGCGGACTCTCCCGGCAGGATTACGAGAACGCCGAGGCGGCGTACAGAGTGGCCGAAGCCAACTGGGACGCGGTCCGGCAGTCGGTGATGGTGAAAGCGCCAATCAGTGGTGTCCTGACCAGGATCAACGCGCGGCAGTCGGAGAACGTGCACGAGGACGACGAACTCTTCGCGGTTTCCCAGATTGATCGCCTGAAGGCTCGTATCTGGGTTTCGGACAAGCAGATAATGGACGTCAAGGTCGGCCAGAGAGCCACCGCCCGGTGGGATGGCGTGATGCTCGAGGGTTCGGTGGTCCAGGTGGACATGTCGATGAACAGGGACCGGCAGGCCTTTGGTGTCGTCATCGAATTCGACAACCCGGACAGGTCGGTGCGGTGCGGCGTGACAGCCACTATCAGTATTGAAATTTACCGTAACCCGGCGGCGGTGACCATCGAGCGCAAGAACATCATATCCGACCGTGACTCCCGCTACGTCTTTGTGGCCGACAGCGGTGTGGCCCGCCGCCGGCCTGTTGTTCTCGGCCATGCCGGTGAACTCGAAGTGGAGATCCTTTCCGGTTTGTCGGTCGGCGATGAGCTGATCACGGAGGGACAGATGCACCTTGAAGATGGGATGAAAATAAGGCTGATCTCGTTGGACGGGACGTCAACATCGAATCGACCATGATGCAACGGACCCTGTAAAGCGACACTTGAAAAAGGAACTGACTGATGTTTCTATCCGATATATCGATCAAGCGGCCCATCATGATGAGCATGCTCCTGATCGTGTTCATGCTCTTCGGCGCCCTTGCCTTCTTCGGCATGCCGCTGGACCTGATGCCGGACATTGAAATACCGTATATCGCCGTACAGACGGCGTACTCCGGCGCCGGGCCGAAGGATATCGAGATCCAGATCACAAAGAAAGTGGAAGACGCCGTTTCATCGGTGAGCCAGATCGACCAAGTCAGTTCGTGGTCGATGGAAGGCTTCTCGATGGTCCTTGTGCAATTCGAGATGGGCAAGGACGTCAATATAGCCAAGCAGGAAGTGAAGGACAAGATCGACGCCGTTATGGACGAGTTCCCCGATGACGCCGAACGTCCGACGGTTGAGAAGATTGATCTCCAGGAGATGCCGGTCGTCGAGATCATACTCTCCGGTGATCTTCCGGCCACCGAGCTGTGGGACCTGGCCGACAAGAAGATCAAGGACCGGCTGGCCCAGATCGAAGGCGTTGCCCGGGCCGAGATCTCCGGCGGCCAGGAGCGTGAACTCCAGGTCATTCTGGACGACCGCGTGGTGTTCCAGAATAACATATCGTTATCTCAACTGTCGGAGATACTGGGCGCCCAAAATCTCGATATGCCGGGTGGACACTTTGAGAAGCAGACTCAGGAGTACACTGTTCGTCTGAGTGGCGAATTCGGTTCGGTGGAAGAGCTGGCAAACCTGGAAATACCGACCTCGTTCGGCATCAAACGACTCAAGGACATTGCCACGGTTGTGGATGCCGGGGCCGAAGTGCGCGAACGCACCTCGTTCTATAACCGGCTCGAGAATATCAGCGACCCCACTGTGGTCCTCATCAGCCTGGTCAAGACGTCCGAAGGGAACACGGTCGAGGTTGCCCGTTCGGCCTACGAATTGTTGCCCGAACTGGAGGCGTCCCTGCCCGCCGGCTGCAAGCTTGACGTCATCATTGACAGGTCGACATTCATCGACAGCACCGTCGACGACACCATCACCAACATCATTCTGGGCATCCTTCTGACCGGCCTGGTGCTGTTTCTGTTCCTCCATGATGTTCGGTCGACCATTATTGTCGCTCTGGCCATGCCGACCTCGATCCTCTCGGCCTTCATGCTGATGAGCATGATGGATTACACCAAGAACGCGGTCACGCTCATGGCCCTGTCCACCTCGGTCGGAATCCTCGTTACAAACTCCGTGGTGGTTATCGAGAACATCTTTCGCCACAAGACAATGGGAAAGAACAAGAAGGAGGCCGCGTCGGTCGGCACCTCGCAAACGGTCGTGGCTGTGCTGGCCTCAACCGCCACCAACATCGCCGTCTTCCTCCCGATCGCCAACATGAGCGGCATCCTCGGCCAGATCTTCGAGGCGTACGCCCTCACGGTGACATTCGCGACCCTCTTCTCCCTGCTGGTCTCATTCACTCTGACACCGATGCTGGCTGCCCTTATTCTCGCGGACAACGGCAACCGGCGACGCGCCACCGGCGACTGGTTCGAGTCGATGAACAGAAAGTGGGAGCAGGGCTACCGCCGACTGTTGAGCGTGATCCTCGGCAATCGGAGACTGTCGCTGACCGTAATCGTCACCGCCGTCCTGCTGCTGGTCGGCACATTCCTCATCTCCGGCAATGTCGGCTTCGAGTTCGTACCGACCATGGACGAGGGTGACATTCGGATCGAGGCGGAACTGCCGATCGGATACAGCCTGGATGAGACGGCCGATGCCCTCATGCACATTGAGGAGCGCCTGAAAGAGTACCCATCGGTCAAGTTCGTTGTGACGGAGTTGGGTGCTGTCAGTCGCGTGAGCGAGGGGAGCAACATGGCGGCAATGTCAGTGAAGCTGGTCGACGTCGCTGAACGTGACCTGACGACGGACGAGACGGCCAATTTGCTGATCCAGGATCTGTCGGACATACCCAATATCCAGTTGCGCATCAGCGCCACATCGTCCATGGGAATGAGCGGCCAGGCCCCGATCCAGTTCAATCTTCAGGGCCAGGATATGGCCGTTCTGGAAACCTACAAGGAGGAGATCCTCAGCCGCATCAAGGATATTCCCGGGCTGGTCAATCTCAACACCAGCAGTCGATCGGGCAAACCGGAGATCAGCATCGTCCCCGACCGGACCAAGTTGGCCGATGCCGGTCTGACGGTCTATGACATCGGCATGCAGCTCCGCGGAGCGCTGACCGGTCTGGTGGCGACCCAGTACCGCGATCAGGGTGAGGAGTATGATGTCCGCGTGATGATCAGCGATGCCTCGATGGACACTCCCGAAGAAGTCGCCAACCTTCCGGTGACGAGTCAGGGCACCGTGTATACTCTGGCCCAGCTCGCCGATGTTCAGTACACGGGTGGGGTGAGCACAATCCTGCACATCGACAAATACAAGACCATCCAGTTTTCCGGCTATCCTACGGCGGGTGTACCGCTGGGCGATATCACCAGCGAAATCGATCGGAGAGTCGCTGATTTGAGCCTCATGCCCGGATACAAAACCGAGTGGGCCGGCTCAGCCGAACTGATGAACGAGGCGATTGTCGATATGCTGACCGCCCTGATCCTGGCTGTCGTTCTGACCTACATGCTCCTGGCGGCGATCCTGGAAAGCCTCAGGCAGCCGCTGCTGGTATTGGGGACTTTCCCCCTGGCCCTGATCGGCGTGATAGGTGCGATGGTTCTCACCGGCGCCACCATGAATATCTTCGCCATGATGGCCGTGATCATGTTACTGGGAATCGTGGTTAACAACGCAATCCTCATCCTCGATTACGCCAATGAGTTGATGCGCGATCACGGCATGTCAGTCACCGAGGCCCTGCTGGAAGCGTGCCCCGTGAAACTGCGACCGATTATCATGTCCTCGGTGGCGATCATGCTCGGAATGCTGCCCATGGCACTGGGGATCGGGGCATCCGGCCGCGAGATACGTCAGCCCATGGGTATCGTAACCATCGGCGGCCTGCTGGTATCAACCATACTAACGCTGGTGGTGATTCCAACCCTGGTCAATCTGACTTCAAAATCCAAAGAGCCCGCAGCGGCAGTTCAGACTGTGGATGGGAGCAGATGATGAAAAAGACAATACTACTTTCGATCAGCCTTATTCTGCTGTCGGCTCTGTCGCTCGGAGCCAAGGAGTACACGCTCACCGAATACCTTGATCTGGTTGAACGCAACAGCAAAGAGCTGAAGTTGGCTCGACAGGATCTTGAGATTGCGGACGCCACCAAGGCGGAAGCTGTTTCAGGGGCGCTGCCACACGTGTCCGCTCAGGCCGGCTACACGCGCAACCTGTCAGACATGTATATGTATATGGATATGGGGGCATTAACCGACGATGAAAGCGCCGGGACATCGAAATTCCCGATCACGCGCAACAACGAATTCAGTGCCTATGTCACAGCCAGCCAGACTCTGTTCAGCGGCGCCGTATACAATGCCGTGAGGGCCGCCCGGCAATACCGCAAGCTGTCGGATTTTGTCTACGATGCCTCTTACCAGGAGATCATCACCTCGGCCAAGAAGGCCTTCCACCAGGCATTGCTTCTGCGGGTGGTCCTGGAGGTCACTCAGGCATCACAGCAGAACGCTTATGAAAACTATCAGGACGTCAGCAAAGCCTTTGACAACGGACTGGCATCCCAGTTCGGACTCCTGCAAGCGGAGGTGCGCTACAAGGAAATGATCCCGCAGACCACCGAGGCCGAACGCAATTACAGCATAGCCCTGATCAACTTGAAGAATCTGGCCGGTATTCCTCTGGAGGAGGAGATCGGTCTCGCCGGCAACCTGGACGCCTATCCTGACCTGCCCACGATGAAACCGCTCGATGCGGTACTGGAGAGCCGGCCCGACTTCAACGCCTTGTTGTGGGAAGAAAAGCTGCGCGCCACAAACGTCAGTGCCGAGAAGTCCGCCTTCCTGCCTACCCTCACCGGCAGTCTTTCCTATGTCTTTTCGTCCCAGTCCGATCGCTGGAGATTCGACGAAAAGAATGACAACTACACTCTGGGCCTGACCCTGTCAGTGCCAATCTTCACCGGTGGCGCCACCAAGGCCAAGGTGCAGAAAGCCAGGATCGAACTGGATAGGACCAGAATCAGTATCGACCGGGCCAGAGACATGATCGAGTTGGAGCAGGAGAATATCCGTCTTCGGCTTGAAGAAGCCTACAACAGGATTGCATCCGCCAAAGCCGCATTGACGGCGGCCCAGAAGGCATTCGATATCGCCGAGGCAACATCGAAAGTCGGCCTGAGCACGCAACTGGAACTGAAGGACAGCCGCACGATGCTCGACCTGGCGACGACGGGCTACTACTCGGCCGTATATGAGTACCTGGATGCCTATTTCGATTACGAGAAGAGTATGGGAGCAGCGGTATCATCCGCAAGCATGTGATGAGAGAGGGTACGGTGTCACAGGAGATTAAAGATATGGACGGAGAGCGCCGGGCCCTGGTCTCCCCCGCGGTCGCGACCGCGGGAGGCTGTGATATCGTCACCGTCCGTGACCTGCGAGAAGTAGTGGCGGCGAAACACATCAAGACCGTGTGTACGGCCGCTCGCGACAACCGGGGAAGAAAGCCGACCGAACGAGATCTGGTTCTGTCATTACTGATGCTGCAAGGCCACCGCCCTGCGATCGATCCCGCAACAGCCCTGCAGCGTTGGACCCAGCTCGAGATAATACTCAAAGGAGCCTAAACACAATGCCTCAGAAAGTGAATTGGCTGTCAGAATACATGCATATACACTGAATTTATGGCGTTTTCGAACAACCATGGAAAGGAGGTGCCGCGGAAGAAGGAGCTAAAGCACAGGGAAAGGTTTGGTGGGGTATGCACAGACATGACAACAATAAGGAGATTACGGTGAAACGCATAACTCTGTTGACAGTGGCGGTGTTCGCACTGCTGATCATCTACGCGCCGGCAGAGGCAATTGACCAGACCGGCAAGATTGGCTTCGGTGTTAACGGCGGGCTTACGATTCCGGTTGCCGGTGATTTGAGCGGCGACAGCACGATTGCCGACTACTTCGGTCTGGGCCCGGCTTTTGGCGTCCACGTCAAATACGGTGTAATGAAGGAGGTCTCGCTGGAGGCCGGCTTCCGTTACACCTTCCTGAAGATCAAGGATGATGCGAACACTTTCCTGCCGGACGAGCCGAACATTGTCGCCCCGGAGATCTACCTGGACGGCATCGTGAACTTCGGTCCTTTCTTCAGAAACCCGAACAACTCGATCAACCCGTTCGTCAAAGCGGGAGTGGGTTTGATTCCCTGGAAATACACCGAGGACGGCGCCGGCGGCGACGCCATTGTATTGGGCAACGACGAGGAATTCAAGAAGACCAGCCTCGGAATGAACTTCGGTGGTGGTCTCGAAGTCTTCGCCACTCCCGACCTGTCAATTTTCGCCGAGGGCCGCTACTTGATGGTCTTCAGTGAGGACGAGGACAAGTTCGGGGCTGACTTTGGCAACATGGGTAATGTCAACATCAGTGTTGGCCTTACCTACTATCTCCCCGTGTCCAGCCGATAGGTGCTGGTCCCTTCATCCGGGAGGCGGCAGAGATGCCGCCTCCCCCTACCAGACTGGGATCGAAGATAGAGAGGCGGTATGACACAAAGAACAACAAAGGCAGTAAACACCAGACGGCGAATACTGAACGCCGCCTTTCGCGAGATAACCACTAAAGGATACATCGGCGCCAACATAAACAAGATTGTCGCGGCATCGGGCGTTACCAAGGGTGCGCTGTACTACTACTTCAAAAGCAAGCACGAACTGGCGATGGCCGTGATAGACGAAGTAATCGGCAGCAAGGTACTGGGGGAATGGCTCAAGCCTCTGTCCGAATTTGCCAACCCGATCGACGGACTGAGGCGAATAGTCAACGACACGCTCGCCAACAGAGATGTCGATGATGTGGACTCAAGCGCCCTGATGATGCGGCTGACGCTGGGAACGGCATCCATTGACAGGGCCTTTCGGCAGCAACTGAAACACATGCATGAGACCGTACTCCGGGTAACATCGGAGAAGCTCAGTATCGGCAAGCGAAGGAACCTGGTAAGATCATCGGTCGACCCAACAGCAGTGGCAACTCAGTTCGTTGCCTTTCTGACCGGTACAATATATCTGGCCACGGCATTTCAGGACAGCGCCCATCTTCGGGACGGACAGCTCTCGTTGCACAATTGGCTGGACACAATGCGGACCCGCCGCTCACGCAGTTGATGATAGGAAGCGACGCATCGCCACGAGTACAGGGCCGCTATGGGCTTGGTGCTGGTGGAGCGCCTCCCTGGAACATATAGGTGACCAGATAGACAAGATCGGATATGTCGGGCTGATCTGCCAGACCCGTCTATATTGCCGGTGTGGTCCGCACAGCAAGAAGCTGGTTTGCGCCAAGTATAGATCTCTATTGATCCCAAGCCTCCACTCGCACCCCCGGAGATTACGGCAAGTTTGTCATCGACGACAGTCAAGTCAGTGATTTTCTCTGATCCCGCTGCGGACCCAAGCATCCGCGATCCGTCTCCATTGTACCTGGCGATATGTTCCTGAACAAAGGCGTCATCATCTACGTTGAAATCTCCAACCGCGTACTGTTCTCCGTGGTAGGCCGCAACGGCATCGACCTCTGACGTCACACGGCAGGTTTAGTATCATAGAACATGGCACAGGAACCGGGGGCGGGTCACTGGGGACTACCGTGTATCCTACTTCGATTCCGGTGACGCCAGAGAAGGCACTCTCAAGAGCCTGAACTCTGTTCCTCGCATACTGTACATAGCATCACACGGCTACTACTGTGAGAGCTCGAAGCAGGATATCATGTCGCATCCCCTTCTGCGTTCCGGTTTGCTGTTCGCCGGTGCCAACTGGACGATCGGCCTTTTAGGCGACAGGCGCACGGAATCAGAGGACGGCATCCTGACTGCCCTGGAGGCTTCCGGACTCAACTTGTGGGTACCGGCCTTGTCGTCCTCTCCGCCCGCCAGACCGGGATCGGAGAGTTTCAGAGCGGGGAAGGCGTGATTGGCCTGAGGCGGGCCTTCCGGCACGCCGGTGCCTGGTTTTTTGTCATGAGCATGTTCGCCGTACCGGACGAATCAACTCATCCCGTGTTCTGGGGTGGTTTCATCCTAGCAGGCGGCCCCGACTGACCGTCTCCGATCGCCCGTTTCTGCTTATAAGCACTTAAATGGTAATGATTTACGTAGGGAAGCGGGTGTTGAGAGACGCGTTCCGAGTGAATGGCCGTGTGCCACAGCACGATTGACAACGAATTTTGCGGATTGAAGGTGCGATCCCTGAAACCACCTCTCACATTTCATCCGGTGAAAATGCGATTTCACCGATTCTGGTTTTGCATCTGCCATATCGCACGCCATCGGCGTGCACCAAAACTAACTGTCCCGGGCAAGCAACTGCTCGAACTCGGCTGTCATCAGTTCGGTGAAGCGATCATGCTCCCGTACAATAAGCAAGACAGCCAGCTTCAGTCGCACCGCCAGTTCGTACCCCTCGCTGGGACCGGCCACGCTGATAGCGGTCGCCATAGCGTCCGCATAGAAACAAGATTGGTGCACGACCGACACCGAAACGAGATGGTGCCGAATCGGCAGACCGGTGCGCGGATCGATCAGGTGCGAGTAACGTACACCATCTTTCTCAAAGTAATTCAAATACGAACCCGAGGACGCCATTGCGCGATTTTGAAGAGCGAGAGACCTTTGAATTGCATCGGTAGTATCCGGGGTTTTTATCCCCACACGCCAAGCCAGATTGTCCTGATTAGATCCGGACGCCTTTATCTCACCGCCCACTTCAACCAGAAAATCGGTAATTCCTTTCCCGCTGAGATACGCAGCGATCTGATCGACGGCGTACCCTTTGGCAACGGCGGCCAGATCACACGAAATATCACCACTGAGTTTTCTGACGGCCGGCGGCGACAGCCTTACCTCGAGTTTTTCATAGCCGATTTCGTTCAGAGTCTTGTCGAGTTGTGCCTGTGCCGGTATCTTCTGCGGGACATTCTCAGGTCCGAATCCCCAGAGATTTACCAACGGCGCTATGGTAATATCGAGCGCCCCGTTCGATAGACGACAGAATTGAAGTGAACTATCGAGGACAACTGCAAAATCCGTTGATACATCGAACCACGTCGTATCATGCGAACGATTGAAGGCGCTGATCTCTGATAGCGAATCATAAGCCGACATCTGGCGGTTTATCTCAGAGAGAATATCATCGACACCGTCATGCAGTTCATTCAATTGTTCGTTGGTCTTTGTGCTGTGATCGACAATCTTAACCGAATACAACGTCCCCATCGTCTGACCCCCGAACGTAACTGGTGACGCCGTCCGCTGTTCTTCCCCGCATGAAATGTACAGGGCTACTGACATCGATAAGAGCAGCAAAATCATCCGGTTGATCCCGAGCCGATGTTTCGATGAACGATATGTCATATTACGCGCTCTCTCTTTGTGAGATACGACCGCTTTCAATTCATCCGGGCATTCACAACGCCGTTTTACTGGCGCATCAACTCTACTTTGAATGATATCCATTCAGCCATATTAAGGCAAATCATGTGTGCTCAAGAATGCATATGGCGCCCCTAAAGAAATAATGTGCATCGGCGATACTCCTTTTTTTCTGTGGTCCGTAACCGCTTGATATATAACCGCTTCGCAGTTTCTAGTGATATTATCTTGTGAAAAATTTCTCTTGCTACTCTGAGGAATTTGCCATATCATGCCGATGATGATGGAAGCTCAGAGACATTACGATTCGTCTCTGGTGGCCGAGAAAAGAAGCGGAAGGCGACTGCGATTGGGAGCCTGCCGTGAGAATGAAAAAGATAAATCGAGAGAAAAGAGACCGTACGATCAGGAGTTTGTATGACTAGTGACGGTCCCGATAAGAAGCGCGGTTGGCGAGACCTCGTCTGGAAACCGCATCAATATAATGACCGGAAAGTGATCAAATCCGGATCTTACCTGCGATCTTTCTGTCCCCATTGCAATGCCGAATTTTCGATCGGAAATGTCATTCGCCTGGAAGTGACTAATCCCGATGATCAGATCGGGATGGTCGAACTGAGTCCGTACCTGAATGTCTTCGAATGCAAAACCGAGATTCGACTCCCGCAGGGCAAGGAAGTCAAAGACCTGCGTTGCAGCTTCTGCCACGAATCACTGGTCGTACCGGACAATTGGTGTAACCTGTGCAACTCTCATGTCGCCTCATTTCTGGTGGGTATCTCTAATTCCAGAGTCCCGTTTTTCATCTGTTTACGTGAAGGTTGCCACTGGCACGACATCTCGGCCGATGACGAAACTCAAATAATGTTAGACGATAGCGATGAGTGGTGACGGACATATTGGTAGAAAAGCCCTGACGCTGACCATTCTGGTGCTGCTGTGCGCCGTTGTCGGCGGTTACGGCTATCTCGCGACCGGACCGACCGAGGATTCCGGCCGCATCTTTCTGGCCAATTCCGGTGGGGCGGTGATGTTCGAGCACCGGAATCATACCGCACTCGTCGACAACTGCGCCAACTGCCACCACGATAAATTGACCGCATCGCTGTCGAATCAATGCGGTGACTGTCACGATGACGGCCTTGCCGCCGATGAGTTCTCCCACGCCGACCTGATCGAAATTCACCTCTCCGAATGTACCATCTGTCATGGTGTCAGCGACACTTCCGTCAACACATCGTGCCGCGAATGTCATCCGAAGGTCCAGGAAAGTGAGTTGGGTCTGACCGCCTGCAGCGAATGCCATGATGATGGCTACAGCGGGGACATGATCGATCATGATGACATGGTCGCAATCGAGGGCCACACCTGTAATTCCTGTCACATCCCCAGATCGGTCAGCGATGTTTACCATGAGCAATGCAATCACTGCCATGAGCATCACGACCGCGCTCGCTTTGTCGAAGCCGATGGAAACGCGCGGTGTAACATCTGTCACTTGAAATAGATGACGCTGATATGGAAATTCTTCGCAAACTATTCAGCCCGCTGGCCCGGGTAACGAGCCTCAAGACGTCCGATCTGGGCGCGCCGATGGTTATCGAACCACGCCGGGTGATTATCCCTCTGGAGTACTCCGGTCAGGTTCTGTACAAACCATTGGTCAGCGCCGGAACGGCCGTGCGAAGGAATCAGATCATCGGTCGCTCGGAACTTGATAACTGCGTCCATGCCTCTATCAGCGGCGTCGTGACGGAAATCAAATCGGTCTGGACGGCGCGCGGTTTCAATGTCCCGGCGGTTGTCATCGATCGCAACGATGAGCCGCCGATGAGCGTAGAAGAGATGTTCGAGCAGTTCGGCATACGATACGAATCGGCCTCGCGCGTTCAAAAACTAAAAGCCTGCGGTGTGCCTTCGCCCTGGACCTTGGCAGGGCGATTTCATCACGAAGAAAGCAGCGACGACCATCCCGAGATTACATCGATCATCATCAAAGGGATCAACGAGGAGCCGACCGTCTTTACTTTCGCCGAGATGTTGAAAAGACACGCCGATCGCGTCAAGGCCGGTATCGCTCGACTGAAGAATCTGGCGCCGAACGCACAGATAACTCTTACCACGCCGCATGATCTCCGTGGCTGGGCCGTCGGCAAATTTGGTGACGACGTCAGAGTTGTCGGCCTGTCCGATCAGTATCGCGATCGTATTGAACCCCTCGTTGTCAAACGACTGACCGGCATCACCGTTCCCAATACCTTATCCTATCGCACGGCCGGTATCGCCGTCATCTCGGTCGAGTATTTGGTCAAGCTGGCCGACGCCCTCGATCGCACGGGCCCGTTCGTCACCAAACATCTCACGATCACGTCGAGCAAGGATCTTCGTCCGATAGCGGTTTCGTTCCCCGTAGGCACGACGATCGGAAGTCTTCTGCGGAGTCTCGGACTGAACGAAGTCGACTACGGCCGGATCATAGTCGGCGGGCCCATGAAAGGTAACGCCCAGTTTTCAATCGATACGCCCCTGACCAAATCGTCGCACGGGCTCTATTTGCTTTCGGACGAACATATTCCCGAGGAAGTCAACCTTACCTGTATCAACTGCGGGCGGTGCACTCGTGCCTGCCCGGTGAAACTGCAGGTGCATCTGATTGGCCGCTGTGTCGAGCATGGCTTCCTCGGTGAAGCGCGCCGCTATCAGCCGGGCGCCTGCAACGAGTGCGGACTCTGCGCCTATGTTTGTCCGTCCCATCGACCTCTGGTACAACTAATTCAAATGTGTAACCGTCAGCACGGGGTACCGGCATGAGCCCTGACGTGCAACAGAAGCAGCATCTGCTCAACATTGCCTCCAGCCCGCATTGGCGCGATGGCAGCTCGATCGCCTTCTCACAGCAGCTCTGGCTCCTGGCTCTGGTACCGGCCATCGTCGCCTCTGTCTGGCTGTTCGGGTTGAACGCCGCACGCATTATCGGTTTGATGATCGCCTTCTCGGTGACATTCGATGCGCTATCCGAAAGGATTGTTCGTTCCAAGGACAGAACAACCAACTGGAGCAGTGTCACTCTGGCGGTATTGCTCTCGTTCATGATGCCGTTCGACTCGCCGCTCTGGCTATTGGCAACCGGCAGTTTCATAATGGTTGTCATCGGCAAGAAACTGTTCGGCGGCTACGGCGCCTTTCCGGTTCATCCGGCCATGTTGAGTTTCGCCATGCTGCGCGTCTCATGGCCCGGTTATTTCGACTATACCAAATCGATGATCACCCTTAATTGGCCGGAGAAGATGATCGAACCGCTGCGGGCGGTGAAAACGATCGGTGGCTCGGCGGCCAGCCTCTATGACTGGCATGACTTGTTGCTTGGTCGTCAGGTCGCTGGTATCGGCGAGGGCCTCGTGCTCTACCTGGTTGTTGGTGGCGTGTTGCTGATGGCTATGCGGCAGATCACTTGGCATATTCCGGTGGCCTTTCTTGCCGGCAATTTCCTTCTGGCCGGGTTGCTCTACCTGATTGACCCCGCCCAGTTTGCACCACCGTTGTTTTATCTTCTGTCCGGCGGGGCCGTCTTCGCCGCGTTCTTCTTGACAACGGAATACACGACCTCCCCGGTTAATCCGCTCCCGATGTTTCTCTATGGCTTGCTGGGAGGAATACTGCTCATGCTCATCAGGGCATTCTCGAACTACATCGATGGTGTCGCGTTCACAATATTGATTATCAATCTGTGCAGCCCGCTTCTGGACAAGATTACGCCAAAGGTGTTCGGGGCACCGGAGGTGAAGAATGCGTGAGATTGTCAAGCTCGTGGTCGTCCTCGGTTTGATCTGTGGTCTTTCGGCCGCCGCCCTCACTTTTGCGCGACAGTCGTTGGCGAAAAAGATCGAAACCCAGAGTGATCTCTATGTCCGTGGTCCGGCGCTGCAACGACTGTTCGACAGGCCGGCGGACCAACTCCTGCAGAACAAGATCACTTTCAATTCCGGCGGCGGGAGCTACACGATCTTCTACCTTACAGAAGGGAATGAAATAACCGCGCTGGCCGTGGAAGCACCAGGACCGGGCGGCTATAGCGGCGATGTGCTGATCATGATCGGTCTTGATCTTACGACCAACAAGATGCTCAATATCGAGATCATTCAGCACAGCGAAACCCCCGGCGTCGGCTCTCGAATCGAAAAGGCGACCTTCCGCAAACAATGGAGCGGCTTGTCGGCCGATACCCCCGTGCGGATGGGGCAAGGGGGACAGATCGATGCTATCAGTGGCGCTACTTATTCATCTCGTGCGGTCGTGGCTGGAACAAACGTGATCGCCGACCTGATTCAGAATCACCGTGATGACATCTTAGAGGCGATCAAAGCGCACCAAAGCTGAGGACAGGCAACGCATATGACGTTCAAGCAGGTATTGACTCACGGACTCTGGCGCGATCTGCCGCCGTTTCGACTGGTGCTCGGACTTTGCCCGTCACTGGCGGTGACGTCAACGACCGAAGGCGGACTCGGGATGGGGCTGGCGGTTGTCTTTGTTCTGGTATTCTCCAACCTGATTATTTCCGCGCTTCGCAAAGTCATCCCGGACAAAGTACGTATCGCCGGCTACATCGTGATCATCGCTACCCTTGTGGTCTTGGTCGAAATGGCTATGAAAGCATACTTCTTCCCGCTCTCGCAGAAGCTGGGTATCTACATTCCGCTGATCGTCGTCAACTGTATCATTCTGGGGCGCGCCGAGGCGTTCGCCTCGCGTAATCCGATGGTTCTTTCAATGGTCGATGGACTCAGTGTCGGTATCGGTTTCACTTTCTCTCTGACGTTGGTTGGCTCTATTCGTGAAATTCTCGGTGCCGGAACCTGGTTCGGTATGCCGGTTATGTGGGAAAGTTACGAACCGTTCGAGTTTATGGTCAAAGCGCCCGGCGCCTTTATCTGTCTTGGCATTTTGCTGGGCCTGATGAACGCCTACAGTCGCAGGAGAGGAGAGGTCTTTATCCAGACCTGAGGAGCGTACGATGGATCTAATCTATCTGGCTATAGCGGCGATTTTCGTCAACAACATTCTCCTGGCGCAGTACCTCGGCAACTGTCCATTCTGTGGTGTCTCCAAGAGGATCAATACCTCGATCGGTATGGCCGCCGCAGTTATATTTGTTGCCACGCTGGCCTCAATGTTCACCTGGGGCGCCTACTACTATATCCTTGAGCCGTACGACCTCGAATTCATTATGACCCTGACGTTCATTCTGATTATTGCCGCACTGGTGCAGTTCGTCGAGATCTTCATGAAAAAACAGAGTAAAGGGCTGTATAATAGTCTCGGGATCTATCTGCCGCTGATCACCACCAACTGCGCCGTAATGGGTATTGCGCTGCTCAATATCACACATGAATTCGGATTTGTCGATATGCTAGTCTTCTCGTTTGCATCGGCCACCGGTTTCGGCTTGGCTATCGTTCTTTTCGCCGGTGTGCGCGAACGATTGTTGCTCTCGCCGGTTCCGCGAGCTATGCAGGGCACGGCGATCGCACTGGTCACGGCGGGAATAATGTCGTTGGCCTTTTTGGGTTTTGCCGGGATGGCCCAATGAACGTGAAGGTAGGTTGACCCTATGTTGTTACCCGTTTTGGTTCTGACCGGTATCGGCGTTGTGGCTGCAGTCGGCCTGGGTATCGCGGCCCGGGTCTTCTACGTGAAGGAAGACCCCCGGATCAAAGGTGTTCTGGACATTCTTCCCGGAGCGAATTGCGGCGGTTGTGGCTTCGCGGGGTGTTCCGCCTGTGCTGAAGCGATCGTTCGTGGTGAGGCCGAAGCCAACGCCTGTGTTGTGGGACAGACCGAGGTCGCGCAGGAGGTCGCTTTGTATCTTGGCATGGCGCCGGTCGGCTCTGAGCCACGGATTGCCTGTCCCGATTGTCAGGGTGGTATTCGCGCGACGCGGAAATACGAATACGCCGGCTTCGATGATTGCCGGGCAGCCGTATTGTACTTTCAGGGGCATCTCATCTGTTATCATGGTTGCCTAGGCCTGGGCACATGCGTCAAGAGCTGCCAGTTCGGCGCCATTACGATGGGTGAACACGGCCTTCCCAAATTCAATCCCGATCTCTGTGTTGGCTGCGGCGCCTGCGCTCGTAATTGTCCTAAAGGAATCATTTCACTGATTTCGGAGAAGACCAAGATTCTCCATTGGAATCAGTACACCGAGTGCCTCGCACCCTGCCGTCAGAAATGCCCCGCGCAGATTAACATCCCCAAATACATTCAGCACATTAAGCGCGGCGAGTACGAACAGGCGTTGCTCACCATTAAAGAACGCAATCCTATGCCGCTCAGTATCGGACGAGTCTGTCCCGAACCATGCGCGCTTGCTTGTCGCCGCACGATCAACGATGAACCGGTCGCGATCAACTATCTCAAACGTTTTGTCGCTGACTGGGAGATGAATTCCGGGAAACGCCTGCACATTCCGGTTGGTCCATCGACAGGCAAGAGAGTTGCCGTTGTCGGCGGCGGCCCCGGTGGTCTGAGTGCCGCCTTCTATCTGCGGCGACTGGGTCATGATGTAACCATATACGATAAGATGCCTGCGCTCGGCGGTATGCTCCGCTATGGTATTCCGGAGTATCGTCTACCGAAAAAAGTTCTCGACTGGGAGATTGAGGGTATCCTCAATCTCGGTATCACGGCTACGACCGGCGTTGAATTCGGCAAAGACTTCAATATGGAGTTCCTTCGGGCCAAAGGGTTCGATGCCATCTTCATTGCGGTCGGCGCCTGGCGGGAACAGGAGCTGAAGATGGAAGGCACCGACTTGCACGGCGTATACAGTGGTATCGCTTTCCTTGAGCAATTGCACTCGGGCCGCGATGTTAGCGTCGGTCGTCACGTCGTTGTCATTGGCGGCGGCAACACTGCTATCGATGCCGCCCGCAGTTCACTCCGTATGCAGGCCGAGACGGTAACGATTGTCTATCGCCGTTCGCGTGATGAAATGCCGGCCAACCCGGCTGAAATCGTTGCCGCCGAGGAAGAGAACGTCAAGTTCCGTTTCCTTAGTGCGCCGCTTGAGATAATTGGTGAAGGTGGTCATGTCACAGGACTGAAAATACAGGGCATGAAACTCGGTGATCCCGATCCGAGCGGCCGTCGTCGCCCCGTCGCTATCGAAGGCTCAGAAGAGATGATTGAGTGCGACACTATCATTCAAGCCGTGGGACAATCGCCCAATCTGGATTTCCTTTCTTTCGACGGACAACCCAATCTTCAGGTCACCAGAAGGAACACGATCGACGCTTCTGAGGATACTCTTCAAACCGACTTGCCGTACGTCTTCACGGGTGGAGACTGTTTCACCGGTCCGGCGCTGGTCGTCGATGCTATCGCGGCCGGTCGCTTCGCCGCACGCTCAATTCATTACTACCTGATGGAAGGTCGTATCCCGCCAATCGAAGATCGCCAGAAGGGATTTATCGAAGAGTCACTGCACAAATCAATAGCCGGCGTGCCGACGAGGTCGCGTGTCCATGAACCGGTCGTTTCTCTCGAAGATCGTTTGGGGACGTTCACCGAAGTCGAAGGAACGATTGATCAAGAAGACGCCAGATACGAATCACAGCGCTGCCTCAACTGCGGCATTTACTGCTATGACCACGATCTCGAATTGCAGCGACTGGCCGAAGGAAGCTCCGACAACCTGGAGATACAGCGCAAGTGATGCCCATCAGACAGCCTTAGACGAGATCAACGTGTGTTTGAATGGGTGTAGCGTAAAGGCTTAGCTAGAAAAAGCGGCCCCAATATCACTCTCCCCGGACTTTTTTCAAAATTCACATTTGCTGTAGAGACCGGGTATTCGTCGACACGCGGAACGCGTTGGAAGATAATACGATAGCCGATGCAGGACTACCGCCGACACCGGTCGGCAATAGCCAGTAGTTCGTCGACGGCGTAGCGGTATTTCAATCTTGACATCACTATCCGGTTCAGTCGCTGATTGACCAGCGGTAATGGGTGCCCCGACTCCAGAAGGTCGCACTTCACCTGAAAGACGAGCTGGTTCATCGACGCCAGCACGCTCTTGTCCCCGGCTGGGCAGAAATTGACCGAGTTGATTGCCGGGGCTATGGCGAAATCATAAAGACCAAAAATCCCATCGCGCGTGAGACTGTCGTCCAGGGCTTTCATGCCCTTTCCAGGATGTACCCCAAACGTGAACACCGTTACTTGTTATTTTGAACTCTTCCGCTGTTTCTATTGACATCCGAAGGTAATGCCTTAATTTAAGTCCAGGCTTTTAATAGAGGTCCTGCGTGTGGTGACCTTGGTGTTAGGTCGGAGGGGTTTGGACATTCCTGCCTTCGGGGGGCTTTCGGGCCATTGGCCCCGTACCCTGTCATGGCCAAATCTCTCACGTGATCCTGTTCCTTATCGAAGGCGACCGGGGTCTGATCCTCTTTCCCCGGTGACGCTCCCCTGCGGAATCGTCGTTCATTTACATAGATATGTGATTTATTTCACATGTAGCTGGTGGCAATCCCAGCTTGAAAAGCCGTGGAAAGTCTGCCGCCGACTATTAAGGCGTCCCCGCGCTTCGGTTCGTTCGGTACGCAGGGTTCATGTGATGCCCTGGGCCACTCCAATCCGTCGAATTGGGAGTACCCGGGTCAATGTCAAAGGAGATGAGACTCCAGCCGATTTGGGCGGACGTCGGACCTGAACTCCGACGTCGGGCTTCCGTTCGTATGAAAGTCCGGCCTGCCATTTCCGCTGAGTTCCCTCCTTTACCCCAGGCGAATGAGAGGCGAGCAGTCTTAAGAGGTAATTGAGAGAAGGAGACGATACATGGAAAAATGGCAAGGTTGGCGAAAAATTCACTATGAATCGGAACTCGACTCGGAGTTCTCCGGTGAAATCGCCTCAATTCCCGGTGGCGATCAGTTATTCAACTGTATTCAATGCGGAACATGCAGTGGTATGTGTCCGCTAAGTCCCTACATGGACTACACTCCCCGGCAGATCATCGCCATGATCAGGGCGGGCATGCGGGGGGAGGTCCTCAGCTGCTATACGACCTGGTTGTGTGCTTCGTGCTACTCCTGTACGGTGGAGTGTCCCAAAGAGATCCGATTGACCGACATCATGTACGCGGCCAAACGTCTGGCCATCAGGGGCAAGGTCTATCCAACACGCTTCCCGATCCCGGTTCTGGCCAGAGAGTTCTTCAAATCAGTCGAGAAAACAGGACGAAGTAACGAGGGCCGTGTGCTCCTCCGATTGTACCTCAAGACGAACCCGTTCAAAATGCTCAGTCAGGCGGCACTCGGGATGAAACTGATGCTGCGAGGTCGATTCAGCCTGAAACAGGAACAGATTGACCATCGTGACGATTTGCACCGTATCATGAAATCACTCGAGAAAGAGCATATGATCAAAGGGAAAGATGAACTGACCGGGGTGAGGGAGGTGGTTCGATGAGTTATCTATACTATCCCGGCTGTTCCCTGAAGGGAACAGGCCGCGCCTACGAGGAATCGCTTCTGGCGGTCTTTGAGACCATGGACATTGATGTCCGGGAATTGAATGATTGGAACTGTTGCGGTGCCACCTCATACATGTCGGTCAGCGAGCTGAAAGCGTTCGGGCTTTGCGCCCGTAATTTCGCCCTGGCCGAGAAACAGGCCAATGAAACCGGCATGACCGATCTGATAGTCCCCTGCGCCGCCTGTTATCTGGGCTTGAGCAAGGCGAAGCGGTACCTGGACCAATATCCCGACATACGGAAGAAAGTCGACGAGGCGCTGGCGACCGCGAATCTGGCCTATCGCAATCACATTCGGATCCGCCATCCTCTCGATGTAATGGTAAATGATATTGGCACGGAGCGGATTGCCGCAGCAGTGAAGTGCTCGCTGGAAGGTTTGAAGGTGGCGTGCTATTACGGCTGTCAGATAATTCGGCCGTACTCCGAGTTTGACGATCAGGAGAATCCGACGACCATGAATCAAATAGCCTGGGCGCTCGGTGCCAAGACGGTCGACTGGCCGCTGAAAACACGTTGCTGCGGTGGCTCCCTGACCGGAACGGTTCAGGATGTCGGACAACGGTTGAGCTATATCCTGCTTCGGGAGGCGATCCTCCGGGGAGCCGATGTTATCATCACCGCCTGTCCCCTCTGCCAGTTCAATCTGGAATGCTACCAGAACAACATGAGCCGCCAGTTTAAGGAATCGATCCATATCCCGGTTCTCTACTTTACGCAGCTGATCGGCATTGCACTGGGCTTATCAAGTCGTCGATTGGCCATGCAACGCCTGTTCGTGCCGTTTGATGTCAAAGCCAAACTGGATCAGGTCGCGGGAGGTCAACATGTCGCCAGCTAGACCGGATAGTGACAGCAAACCGAAAGTCGGCGTCTATGTCTGTCATTGCGGTATCAATATCGCAGCCAAGGTCGATATTGCCGATACGGTCGCCTTCGCCAGCCAACTGCCTCATGTAACGGCGGCGAAGGAGTATAAATTCATGTGTTCGGATCCGGGACAGGATATCATCCAGAAGGATCTGCGTAGCGGTTTAATCGATCGCGTGGTGGTTGCGTCCTGTTCCCCTCTGATGCACGAACCGACATTCCGACGGGCAATGCTCGAAGGCGGCGGGAATCCATTTCTTTTTCAGATGGCAAACATCCGCGAGCATGTCAGCTGGGTAACGAAAGAGAAAGCAGCTGGAACCGCCAAAGCCCGGGCGCTGATTGCCGCGGCTGTGGAAAGAGTGGTCTTACATCAACCTCTGCAGAAAACAAGTGTCCCCGTCCATCCCGACGTCCTGGTAGTCGGCGGCGGTATTGCCGGAATACACGCGGCGTTGACAATAGCCGATGCCGGCAAGAAAGTGTACCTCGTCGAACGGGAACCGACAATCGGCGGCCACATGGCGAAATTCGACAAGACATTCCCGACCCTGGATTGCTCCGCCTGCATCCTGACGCCAAAAATGTCGGCGGTGCGGTCGCATCCCAATATCACTCTCTGGAGTCATTCCGAGGTGACCGGAGTTGATGGATATGTGGGCAATTTCAAGGTTAAGGTTACAAGAAAAGCGCGGTACATCGACGAAGAGAAGTGCGTCGGATGTCTGGAGTGTATCGAGGCATGTGTCTTTAAGAAAGGGAAGACCGACGATGAGTTCAATCTCGGGCTGGTCAAACGCAAGCCGGTGTATGTGCCGTTCCCGCAGGCGACGCCGCTGGTGGCCGTGATCGACCCGAAAAGCTGTATCGAATTCAAAACCCACAAGTGTCCCAAGAACTGCGTCGAGGTGTGCGAGCCAAAAGCGATAGATTTCACCCAGACCGATCGGACTGAAGAGATCAATGTTGGGGCGGTAGTTCTCGCCACCGGTTTCAAGGCCTTCGATGCCAGACGAATTTCGCGGTACGGCTACGGGAAATATCCGGGGGTGTATACCAGCCTCGAAGTTGAGCGGCTGGTTAATGCGGCCGGCCCGACCGGCGGCGAGATCATCATGACAAACGGCGAGAAACCGAAAGCGGTCGGTATCGTGCACTGTGTCGGCAGCCGTGATGAAAAGACCAACCGGTATTGCTCGCGGGTGTGCTGCATGTATTCGCTGAAACTGGCCCACCTGGTCAAAGAGCGGACCAATGCGGAAGTATACAACTTCTATATCGACATGCGAACCCCCGGCAAGGGCTATGAGGAGTTCTATGAAAAACTGCTCCACGAAAACGTCCATTTCATTCGCGGCCGGGTTGCCGAGGTAAGTGATTGGGCGATGACTGCCGAGGAAAAGGGAAAGCTGATTATCCGCGTCGAGGATACGTTAATCGGTGTGGTGAGGCGAATTCCGGTTGACATGATCATACTGTCGGTCGGTTTGGAGCCGCAACCGGATGCCGATGACGTCCGGCGGCTTTTCAATATCAGCTGCAGCCGGGAGGGGTGGTTTCTGGAGCGTCATCCCAAATTGGCGCCGGTATCGACTTTCACCGAAGGTATCTTTATTGCCGGTGCCTGTCAGGGACCGAAAGACATTCCCGACAGTGTCGCCCAGGCCGGAGCGGCGGCAGCGGAGGCGCTGGCGCTGATCGATCGGGGCAGAGTGGAGATAGAGCCAAACACCGCCTATGTAACAGACGAACTCTGCTCCGGTTGCCACACCTGTTCGAACATCTGCCCCTATAGTGCCATTGTGTTCAATGAAGAAACGGAGAAGGCATCGGTCAACGGAGCGCTGTGCAAGGGGTGCGGTACTTGTGTGGCGGCTTGCCCGTCTGGCGCTCTCCAACAAAATCTCTTCACCGACGAGCAAATATTCCAGGAGATCAAAGGAGTGGTCAGTTATGTCTAGCATCGAAAGCGGCAAGCAGACCTTTGAACCGAGGATTATCGCCTTCTTCTGCAACTGGTGCACCTATACCGCCGCAGATTTGGCCGGCACAGCACGCATGAGCTATGCCCCGAATGTCAGGGTGGTGCGGATAATGTGCTCGGGACGGCTTGATCCGCAGTTCATTCTGTCGGCCCTTCGTGAGGGTGCGGACGGTGTCCTGATTGGCGGCTGTCATCCGGGCGACTGTCACTACCAGGAAGGAAATTACAAGGCCCTGCGTCGATTCACACTGCTTAAGCGGTTTCTCCGCTCGATGGGCATCGAGGATGAGCGGATTCGACTGGAGTGGATCGCCGCTTCGGAAGGCGACAAAGTCCAGCGGGTCATCAATGAGATGACCGAGACCGTGCGCGCCCTGGGACCACTTCATCTGGAAGCGATGTCGATGGAGAGAATCGAGGATGTGATCCCGAGCGAATTGAAAGCCGAAACGGTTGCTGCGTCAGGTGGTCATCATGAGTAAGCCAAAAGTTGCTTTTTACTGGTGCGCCTCGTGTGGCGGCTGTGAGGAAGCAGTCGTCGATCTTGCCGAGGACATACTGGAAGTGGTCAAGGCCGTCGATATCACATTCTGGCCCGTCGCGCTCGATTTCAAGCGAGGCGACGTTGAAGAGATGGCCGATAAGGAACTGGCTGTCAGTTTCATCAACGGTGCAGTCCGATCCTCGGAGCAGGCCGAGATGGTGCATTTGCTTCGAGCCAAATCTCAACTGGTGGTCGCGTTTGGCAGTTGCGCACACCTCGGTGGTATCCCGGGACTGGCCAATACATTCGACCGCGAGGCGATGTTTCGTGAAGTGTATTCCAATGTTCCCGGTCTCGATAACGAAGAAGGGACTGTCCCTGTGCCGGAGTCCGTTGTTCCCGAGGGCACGCTGAGTCTTCCAACTTTATGGGATACGGTCAAGACGCTTGATCAGGTGACAGAGGTCGATTACTACCTGCCCGGCTGTCCTCCGCCGGTCAAACTGATAAAAAATGCGGTCAACGCCATCGTCAGCGGACAGCTGCCGCCGCATAAGTCGGTGCTGGCGCCCGATATCGCTCTTTGCGATGAATGTGATCGCCTGGCCACCAAGCCGGACAAGCTGTCGATTAAGGAGTTCAAACGGCCGCATACATCGGTCATTGATCCGGAAAAATGCATACTGGCACAGGGTTTCCTGTGTCTCGGGCCGGTCACCCGTCAGGGGTGCGATGCCGCCTGCGTTAAGGGGAATATGCCCTGCACCGGCTGTATGGGGCCGACCAGTCGAGTTCACGATTTCGGTACCAAGGCGCTCTCGGCCATGGCTTCGCTGGCCGATAGCAACGACGAAAACGAAATAGAGAATATTCTCGGGAAGATCGTCGATCCGGTTGGATCCTTCTATCGATACAGCCTACCGGCTTCGCTGTTACATCGTGGTTATGTACCCTCGGTGCAGGGAGGAAGGAAACAATGAGCAGAAAGGTCACCATAGACCCGATCACGCGTCTGGAAGGTCATGGCAAGATCGACATTTTCTTGAATGATAATGGCACGGTCGATCGGGCCTACTTTCAGGTACCCGAATTGAGGGGATTCGAACGCTTTGCAATTGGTCGACCGGCTGAGGATATGCCCCAGATCACCTCGCGTATCTGCGGTGTTTGTCCCACGGCACATCATATGGCCGCCACCAAGGCGCTCGATGATCTTTATAACGTAGACCCGCCTGTCGCGGCCAAAAAGGTCCGTGAGATGCTCTACAACATCTTCATAATCGAAGATCATGCGCTGCATTTCTATTATCTGGCCGGACCTGATTTTGTGGTTGGTCCGCATGCACCGAAAGCCGAACGAAACATTCTCGGTGTTCTGGGCAAAGTCGGCATGGAAATCGGCCTTAAGGTGATCGGGACTCGGAAGCAACTGCGGGAGTTGATGGTGCTGGCAATGGGCAAAGCGGCTCATCCCGTCTTCGGTCTGCCCGGCGGCATTTCAAAACCGATTGCGAAAACTGATCAGCAGAGATTTATCGATGCCGCCGATCGGGCGGTCGAGTTCGGGCAGTTTTCTCTTCAATTGTTTCACGATGTTGTCCTGAAAAACAAGACGTATGTCGATCATATCCTCTCTGATATCTACACCCATGAGACGTACTACATGGGATTGGTTGACGATAACAACCGAGTGAATTTCTACGACGGCAACGTCAGGATAGTCACGCCCGAAGGTAAGGAGTTCTCCAGGTTCGCAGCCAGGGATTACCTTGACCATATGGCCGAGCATGTCGAGCCGTGGAGTTACATCAAGTTTCCGTTCTTGAAACAAGTCGGCTGGCACGGATTCAAAGATGGCCCCGATAGCGGCGTCTTCGCGGTGGCGCCGCTGGCCAGATTGAATGCCGCTGACGGGATGGCGACACCACTGGCGCAGGCGGCCTATGAGCATTACTTCGAGACTCTGGGCGGCAAGCCGGTACACCATACTCTGGCCAACAGTTGGGCCCGTCTGATCGAACTGCTTCAAGCCGCGGAACGCATGAGAGAATTGGCCAACGACCCGGAAATTGTGAATCCGGAAGTCCGGAGCATGCCAGTTGAAACACCGGTTGAGGGTATTGGCGTTGTAGAGGCGCCGCGAGGCACCCTTTTCCACCATTACAGGACCGATGAACGGGGTGTCATAACTGCCGCAAATTTGATTGTTGCCACTCAGAACAACGCCGCCCGAATCGCCATGTCAGTCGATACGGCGGCTCGGGGACTGATTTCCGATGGTAAGATCGATGACGGAATCCTCAACATGGTCGAGATGGCATTTCGAGCGTACGATCCCTGTAATGGATGCGCCACGCATGCCCTGCCGGGCCAGATGCCGCTCCAGGTCCGAGTGTATGATATGAAGCACAGTCTCATTCAGGAGATTCGTCGCGATTAAGCAGAAGACCGTTGTTATTGGACTGGGGAATGAGCTGTTTGGAGATGATGCCGTCGGTCTGCTGGCCGTTCGGAGATCCGCGCAGATTGCCCCCGGGCAGGCCGACTATGTGGAAACCGGCCTTCACGGCGTTGCTTTGCTCGATCTGCTGATCGGCTATGAGAAGGCGATAATCGTCGATGCCGTCAAGACCGGGCGACATCCGGCCGGGACAATCCTCGACATCGAAACGGGCCGCCTGAACCCGATCGACAATCCTTCGCCTCACTTTACCGGTATCCCGGAGCTCATAAGGCTGGCTCGCGAACTGAATGTCTGTTTCCCCAAGGAAATTCTGATCGTCGGGATGGAGGTGGTCAATACTGAAGATATGGGAACCGAAATGACCGGAGAGGTGGTGGCGGCGCTCGATCAACTGACTGAGCGGATTTTGTCTCATGTGCCATGACCAATGAAATACTGCCTCTGCCTGAATGGCAATTATTGAACTGATTTCTGACCTTGAGACTGAGAATCTCGGATGCACGAACCGTCTATCGCACTGGAGACAATCAATCCCGTGGAATAAGGAACGACAGAAAGCGATATCGCTCAAGTCGAGGAAATAGGTCTGAGAGTTGGCGCCCTGTCAGGCGCCGATCACGAAGCCCTTCGGTTCGCTGTCGAGGCCTCAACCGTGGACACCCACATGGCTGGAGTGAAAATCTCAGTCGAGCGCGTTCCGGTGCGAGGTGTAGGTCAAACCTGTGGAAAGACAGTCGAAATCGAAGGGTATACTTTTTTCTGTTGTCATTGCGGGGGCGTTGATCTGGAAATAGATCAGGGAGACGAGTTGGATATTGTCTATATCTCCGGGCCCTGACAATTCTCCTTTTACACATGTGATGGTCAGTATGAGTGAAAGAGTCGCAACAGAACAATAAGTCCTGTCAGAGAATGATCGTCTGGCCCGAGCGATTCGACAGGAGTTGTGCCGAAGAAGAATCGTGGCGCTGAATGTGGTTAGTTCGCCCGGTTCCGGGAAGACCAGCCTTCTGGAGGGGACGTTCAGGGCCCTAAACGACAGACTCAAAATAGCTATGATAGCGGGCGACGTCCAAACCGAAAACGATGCCGAAAGGCTTAAGAAGGCAGGCGGGACAATGATCCAGCCGATTGTGACCGGAAGTGTCTGTCATCTCGATGCCAAAATGATAAGCAAGGCTTTCGATCGACCCAGTCTGGACGGTATCGATCTCCTGTTTATAGAAAACGTCGGGAACCTGGTCTGCCCGGCCAGTTACGATCTCGGCGAGGACATGAAAGTTGCTCTGATTAGTACGACTAGAGGCGACGACAAGCCGCTGAAACATCCATCAATGTTCCGTCGCTCCTCAGTCCTTGTCATCGATAAGACTGATCTGCTCGGGTCCTCCGATTTCGATTTGGAACGGGTCAAGAGCAATGGTCTCTTCATCAATGGCAATCTGAAAGTAATCTAGACTTCCTGCCTGAACGGCAACGGACTGGAAGACTGGTACGCGTGGCTACTCGATACAGTCGCTTCGAAGAAGAACAGTTGAGGGATGCCCTGGTATTGCGCCAGCGGGCTTTGCTTCCAAGACGCACGTCTTACAGGTTGAAGTTCGATCTCGAAGACAAAAGCGGCCTTTGCTGTCCAGAACTCAGAACTTTTCGCATGAGGTTCGACCTGTGAGTTACCGCAGGATGAGAACAATTGCGGCTTTAACAGATCATAGCGGAGAGGCTGGGATTCGCCGTTCTCGACTTTGCACAAGCCTCTCAAAGACCACAATATACGCCTAATCTCCTGCCCTATCAAAGGTTAAGTTCGCTGCACTTCGGTGAAGTTCGATGCAGTTCAGTGCACTTCGACACACTTCGCGGTTAGAAGGCGGTTAGAACGGCGAGCGCAACCAAAGATACCAGACGGTTCTCTTTGTGCGGGAACTAGCGGCAAGGACCGCCCGACTCAAAGGAAGAGCGGCCCGCCGAACTCATTGCCCTCCGTTCGAACTATTCCTGTCCTGGCGCTTGACGTGTGAAATAGACTCTGAGAACGATTAAGCCGACGTTCGGTGTCGGCAAGTCAACAATCTCTGCGTTCGATCCGAGAGTCTCGAGAAGAAGTCCATTGTTAGTCAAGGATCCATCATACCATCCCTGTACTACCCGAGTCAACTTCGCCTCAGCGTTGGTACCGTAACGAACATCTACCCGCACATTCGTTCTCAGTGAGTCTGAAGCCTGCGGGCGTTCCTGTTGCTGAGGGCTAAGAGTTGCCCATTGCTCCAGAATAGGTCGACCCTCAATCACAGCCGAGTGCGAGCGCAGAGTGTCAACCGTCACCGGAAACGAGATCTCCGCGAGATCAATGACAATGCCCTCGGGCAATTGGGACATGTCAAATCGGACTGCCTGAGGATTGACTCCACCTGCGTTGGCTCCCTCGAGTGAAACTGCGTCGGTCGCATGAAGTTCGATATACCCTGCGTAAGCGGGGACTGACAACAAGCAGATCGCCAGTAGCGTTGTCCAGCTTCCCAGTCTAGTTCTATGAAACATATGATTCACCTCATTCCCTTGCTACTTCAGTAACACCATCTTCTTTGATTCAATGACCTCAGGCGTTGACACGCGGTAGAAGTAGACACCAGAGGCAACGCGTTCTCCACCACCGGTCGTTCCGTCCCACTGAAGGACGTGATCGCCAGCAGGAAGATTGCCGTCAAACAAGGTCCTAAGCCGTTGGCCCAATACATTGAAGATCTCAATAGTCACGCTTGACTGACGGGGCAGCGTGAAGCTGATCTGGGTAGAAGGATTGAACGGATTTGGATAGTTCTGGTTCAGTTGGAAAGCGTCGGGCGTGATCGGATCGCTTGAAGCGAGCGAGACTTTGTGTCCAATCATCCCCTCCTCCCAAATGCAGTAGTCATAGTATTGATCACCTTGTGATCCCAATATAATAATGTCACTTGAATCGTAGTTGATGGGGCCGCTCAGATACTGAGAAATGTAGGCGAAACCACCAATGTCTGTATCAAAGACATTGCCGCACGCTTGCATGGTCGTTTGTGACGCGTTCTCAATGAAGTACGTTGGAATCGTATCGTCATCAGGGAGTTTGCTAGATAGGATCACCAATTCAAAGTAGTTCAGTCCGTAATCGGCCAAGGTACCAAGGTCGATGGTGGAAGTGTCGCCGAACACGTACGAGTCATTCGCACCAAGGAAACAACAGTTTCGTACAGTACTGAGCGATTGGCTAGCGTTGCCATAAATCGAATGGTCACTCCCGCGGGAACTGGCGGCGAATCGACAATACTCCACCTGAGTCGTGCACCGATATCCTACGTCAATAGCGACATCGTAATTGTCAAAGTCACAGTCCTCCAATGTCAGATCGTATGCCATGTAGGTCTCGACGGCCGGAGTTGCGCCGATGCTCACACCAGCGCGATCAAACGAGCACCCAGTTATCAATCCGTTGTCACGGAAGTACGCAAAAATGGGGTACTTGACACCCTCGAATGAGCAATCGACAATCTGCGTTGCCCGAAGATCATAGAAGCTACTGATCCCTGTCCCAGGCAGCGACTTCGTATTCTTGAACGTACATCCTGCTATGTAATTCGAGTCTCTGCCGAGCTTGAGACCAAACAAGTGACAGTTCTCGAACGTAGTGTTGAGGATGGTGTCGGTGGGATTGTTGTTGAGCCACATGCCACACCAAGCGTTTCGGATGACTGCGTCCTCTACATAGACCCGCGCATTGCCCTCAACCTCAATAACGAATCCAGTCCATGAGCTATCGCCTCCTGACACCGTCTCAAAAACGATGGTATCGCCTTCAGCTGGATTGACTGTAAGGGAGTTATAGATTCTGATTTCGGTCTTTTGCGTGTCGCTCCCAGAAGCTGTAGCATCCGAATACGACGGGATTCTGATTCTGTTCGTGTTGATTGTCAGCGGCTGACTGAAGGTGACGTCCCCGGTGATGTTAATCGTGCTGAAGCGTGGCCAGGTCCATTGATCGTAGAGAGTACCTGACCACGTCGCACGAACCGCTTCATATCTCACGAGGACTGCCTTCCCAGGGTCCAAGTGCTTGGACCATTGAACTACTCCACAAGAGTCCCACAGAGTGTCAGCCTCGCCCGTATAGACATCTACAAATCGATACAGGCCTTCCCCGGAGGCAAAGAAGTCGACGGTCTGAGAATCAACGAGTCCCCAAGTGCCGTCATCAACTCGACTGTTCAGTACGTACAGGTAATCCTCACTGTTATAAGTCATATGTGCGACCTGAAGGAAGGAAGTGCTCTCTCCAAAGCGCCGAGACTTTATACTGTCCACGCCTGTAACGGAAAAGACGCTGCCGTCTGTTGACAAACCGACATTCTGAACCTCCGCGCCTAAAAAGAAATATGCCAGCGAGTCGACATAGTCGTTTATCGGTTTGACCTTATACCACATTGGAGTCGGATGACCGGTGTCGGTGTACGCGAGTCCACCTCGCTTGCCTCGAGGTTCCCCACGTAAACTCCCCCAAACAGTAGACTGTCGTGAAGTAGAGCTTTTTGGCATATTACAGCCAGGAGGACTCTATGAAACGATCACGATTCAGTGAGACACAGATCGTCGGCATCCTCAGGGAAGCCG
>JAVEYB010000019.1 GCA_034003725.1 Candidatus Zixiibacteriota bacterium | reverse complement strand
GATGATCGACTTCCATAATATACAGCCTACTCCGCATTTTCCCAACCGATTCAGGCTTGTAGGGCAGAACCCGAGACCCGCCCGGCTATATACCCCACCCGGAGTGAGTCCGCGAACGGCGGGTGGGACGGGGTGGTCCCCCGCAGCTTGCTGCGGGATCCTGTCGACGGCACGTGTGACCCAACGCTCCCCAAACAGAAAACCGCCGGGCCTCAACAACCCGGCGGTTTCCCATACGTCAGTCAGTCCGTGCGAACGCTACTTCGCAAGGAACGGATACTTATAGTCGGTCGGCGGAATAAAATTCTCTTTGATCGACCGAGGCGAAATCCAGCGAATCATGTTCTGCATCGCGCCCGCCTTGTCGTTGGTGCCCGAGGCGCGCCCGCCTCCAAACGGCTGTTGTCCTACGACCGCGCCGGTCGGCTTGTCGTTGATGTAGAAGTTGCCTGCGGCGTTGCGAAGCGTCCGCTCCGCAAGCATCACCGCGTTGCGGTCAGTCGCAAACACCGCGCCGGTCAGCGCGTACGGCGACGTACCGTCGAGAATGTGCAGTGTCTCGGCATACTTGTCGTCGTCGTAAATATACAACGTCACGACCGGCCCGAAAATCTCCTCCTCCATCAACTTCGAATGCGGATCGGTTGTCACGACCACGGTCGGCTCGATGAAATACCCCTTCGACTTGTCGTAGTTGCCGCCCGAGATGATTTCATGACCGGGGGTCGCCTTGGCATGGTCGATATACGGTGTGATCGAATCAAACGCCGACTCATCGATCACCGCGTTGACGAAATTGGTGTAGTCCTCGGGATCGCCCATCTTGATTTCGCCGAGCTGTTTGAGGAGAACTTCCTTTATCCTCGGCCAGGTCGATTTCGGCAGGTAGCAGCGCGAGGCCGCGGAACATTTCTGTCCCTGGAATTCGAAAGCGCCGCGCGTGATGGCGGTGGCAACCTGCTCCGGCACCGCCGAGTTGTGGGCGATGATGAAGTCCTTGCCGCCGGTCTCGCCGACTATGCGCGGGTAACTCTTGTACTTCGCGATATTGTCGCCGATCGTCTTCCACATGTTCTGGAAAACGGCGGTCGAACCCGTGAAATGAATGCCGGCCAGGTGCGGGTTTTTGAGTACCGTATCGCCGATCGCGGAGCCGCGCGCGAATACCAGATTGATCACGCCACCCGGCAAACCCGCTTCCCGGAAGATCTTCATGATGAAATGCGACGTGTAGGTCGCGGTCGATGCCGGCTTCCATACCGCCACGTTGCCCGCCATGGCCGGTGCGCTCGGGAGGTTGCCGTTGATCGAAACGAAATTGAACGGTGTGACGGCAAACACGAACCCTTCGAGCGGGCGATAATCCATGCGGTCCCAGATACCGCGCGCGCTGTTGGGCTGCAGGCGGTAGATCTCCTGCATGAAATAGGCGTTGAAGCGGAAGAAATCCGCCAGCTCGCAGACCGCGTCGATCTCCGCCTGATAGATGTTTTTGGAATGAGCCAGCATAGTGGCGGCGTTCACGACTTCGCGGTACGGCCCGGTGAGCAGGTCGGCGGCTTTCAGAAAGATGGCCGCCCGGTGTTCCCACGGCACGTGGGCCCAGGTCTTCTGAGCTTCCACGGCGGCATCAACCGCCATTTTCACGTGCTCGGCCGTACCCTGGTGGTACTTACCGAGGACCAGTTTGTGGTTGTGGGGACAGCGTATGTCGACCGCGGTGTCGGTCTTGATCTCCTTGCCGCCGATCACCATCGGGACCTCTATCGGGTTGGCTTTCAGATGCTTGAGCGCCTTCTCCAGTCGGGCGCGCTCCGGCGAACCGGGCGCATAATCCTTGACCGGCTCGTTGGTGGGGGTGGGAATTTCGAATAAACCCATACGTTCCTCCGCGAATCTGCGGTGTTTATGACCAGCGTCTCGTTGCTTCGTTGAGCGGCAATCGGGCCGCGAATGGCGAATATAACAGGATCGTCAGAACGGGGCAAGCGCAACCGGGACTTCGATCGGGACAAGCCCGTTGACCGGCCCGAGACGTATAATCAACATGAGCAGCTAACCCGGGAGGTTTCCCATGCGACGAATTTTCGGTCTAGGAAGTGCGGTCGCAGCGGCGGTGGTGATCGTGAGCGGTATCATCAGCGCCGATGAACAAGCCACGCGTGCGCCGCTGCAGCAGGTGATGCCGGAACAATACGAAACGTACGGACTGTACAAGCTCAATGACGTCGAACAGGAGCAGCTGATCGAGAGTTTCGCTCTGGCCCCTGTACCGTCGTTCATGGACGGTTCCGCCGCGCGGTATCTCGAGAAGCAGGGGTACCGGCCGATCCGTATAATCGGGGCCGTTGTCGTCAACGAAGTCTTCGAGGAGCGTCTCCTGCTGGCCGTGCATGACTACGAGTTGGTCACGCTTGACCCGATCGGCGAGCCGTTTATGCTCGAACCGGGACGGTACTGGGCGAAGACCACCGGTACCTCGTGGGAGATTATCTATCCCGACGGCTCCGAGGTGACGCACTGGATGCGAGAGTTGCGGTGAGGACGATAGACCGCCGTATGTATCCGGCCGAGCCCGCGGGCGGATGCCATGCGGCACATTCGTGTATTGGGCCTATTCGCCCGGCTTAAACAACCCCAGCGTGTTGCCCTCTGGGTCGGCGAACAGCGCCATGCTGCCGATCCCCGGAATCGGTGTCGGCTTGAGTATCGTCCGACCGCCCAGCGACTCGATCCGCTTCAGATCGGCACCGAGATCGCTCGACTGAATGTAGATTGTAACGTACGGTCCGGTCGGTTCCGGCGACTGCCCGATTCCTCCACCGATACTCCCGGGCCCTTCTGCAGCCACCAGCCCGTACTGCATCTCACCGTACATTTGTATCTTCCAATCAAACGCCTTGCTATAGAATTCACGAAGCTGATCGCTTTTGGCGCCGCCGATTTCGAAATGAACCACAGGCTGTCCCATTGTATCTCTCCGTGTCTGATTCGTGTCGAGTGATTGTCAGGCGGGCTGGTGCGCCGTTTTCTGCGGCGCGCGGCCGTATTTCTGGGTGGCGAACCCGAGGATTATGCCCACCAGTGAACCGGGGATCATGATCTCCCAGTAGTAGTGGGTGCCGTCGGGGTTCGGCATCGCCGCCACCGCGAACGCCAGCGCCGCGCCGACAACAAGGCCGACCAGAAGACCGATCGGCAGCGAGTTCACTTTGCGGGCGACCAGCCCGATTATCACGCCGGCGATCACGCCTTTGATGGTCGAACCGATCACGATTCCCATAATCTGCGGGGCGACCTCAGGCGCGCTGACAAGCGCCGAGAGGCCGTCGATTGCGCCGAGCACGGCGCCCAGGATCAGCCCAAGTACGGGTTTGGACATGCGTCTCTCCTTATGCTGCTTCTGATTCAGTTGGTTTCGAGATTCTATTACGCGTCCGGCCCGGGTTCTTTAATAGCCAAGCAAAAATAGTATGAAAAACCGGACGAGAATATACGCCAGGATAATCAGGACGATAAACTGATGCCGGCCCACCCACCGCGCGGAGCGCTCCCACAGGTGGTCGCGGTAAGCTGTCACCGGACACCCGTCGAGCCAGCGCGTGATATCGTCCGACAGCTCGACCGCCGATTGGTAGCGAACTGTTTTGTTCAGCGCCATCGCTTTCATGCATATGGCCTCGAGCCGACGGTCGAGCCGCCGGTCCAACCGCCGCGGTGGGGGGAATTCCCCGTTGACCACCGCCTTGCGTATGGAATCACCGGAGACATCATCAAAGGGCCCGCGCCCGGTCTGGACGAAGTACAGCACGGCGCCGAGCGAGTAGATATCACTGCCGGCGTCGACTGCCGATCCATCCCCGGCCGCCTGCTCCGGCGACATATATGTCGGGGTGCCGCTAAGGGCGCCATCGGCAGTAGAACCTGCCGGTTGGTCGGGACCGTGCTCCCGGGAACGGTCCGGGGGAGTGTCCGGCAGTCGCCACGCGGCGATTCCCCAGTCCATGACCAGGACCTCGCCGAACGCCCCTAACATCATGTTGGATGGTTTGATATCGCGATGGATCACCCCCCGGGCGTGGGCGAATGCCACCGCCTCGCAAACCCGCTGAACCACCCGGAGCATGGCGGGCAGATCGTCCGGATGGCGCGGATGCTCCGCAAGCGTCTGCCCTTCGACGTATTTCATCGTGTAGTAAACCCGGCTGTCGGCCAGCCGTCCGACCTCGTGAATCGGGACGATACCGGGATGCTCCAGCTGCGCCACCGTTTGCGCCTCCCGAATCATTCGTTCCGACAGCGCACCGGTATCGTCCGGGATAGTCAGCACTTTCAGGGCTACTGCCCGATGAAGCCGGGTGTCGTCCACCACGAACACCGTCCCCATCCCACCGGTGGCCACTTTCCTGACCATGGTGTAGGGCGTGCCGGATAAATCAGGGTAGTCGATCAGGTGTCGAAGCCGCTCCAGATTGCTGTTGTCGAGAAATGTCATTATGGGTCGATTCCCAGTACGGTTCGGACTTCTTCGCGGTATTCCTCATCGGTCGCGGTCATATCCCTAATGGCTTCGAGCACGATCCTTCGGAATTCCCGCCGCGCCCACGCCAGGTAATTGGTTACCGCCTCGGTTGTCAATCCGTGTTTCGCGGCGAGAGCGGCGTATGTGAGAGGCTCGGCAGCTTCCTCACGGCTCAGGTTATAGTCGCAAAAGAGGACATAATGCGTCTTTTTCGCGGATTGCTCGCAAGTCTCACGCAGCTGGTCCACGGCAATCGATAACAGCGACCGAACCCACTCTATCTCAAACATCCTGTCCGGCGATGGATCCTGTGACGTGCCGGTCCGCTGTATCTCAAATTCCGCTGAATCAAAGTCAAGAGACAGAATCTCCGTGCTTCCTCCGCGCTTCTGGCGTGATTCTTTCTGTTCCTGATTCATGACAAACCGATCGAGGCACGTACGCAGAAAAGTACGGAACCGGGCGCGGGTCGGGTCATACGTGGCGAAGAAGCTCTTCTCGATTACGGCCACGAAGAAGCTCTGGGTGGTATCGGCTGCAGCCTCTTCCGGCATCCTGAATTTCAATCGAAGATATTTGTAGACGGGTTTCCAGTAGGCTTGAGCAATTACTTGCATAGCTCGTTTCCGTTCCGGTGCCGCCCCGTCGCGAAGCGCTGCAAGTGCCGAGTGACGAGTCCGGGGGAAACGTGAACCATCAGAATGAAACGTGGTGTCGTCAGTCATTTTTTGTCACACGCGATCGTTGTGCAATTGTAAGCGGGGTGCATGCGCGACATAATGTATCAGGTATCTCTCAGTTTGTCAGCCTGATTAACATGGTTGTGACAACTTTTGTCCCGATGATGTGACAGTTGTTGTCGCGCCGCGTGTGACAAAAGGGACCCCACGCTCCCTTTTTCTCTTGACAGGGCGCGTCCGCGATATAATATTGTACTCAGTCTTAGCGATTAACCAGTCTTCTTCAACTCAGAACAGATATTTTCCAGCAAATGTAGAGTCATTTGCCGTCGGTAGCGTACGGCCTTTCTCGCGACTGGCAAAACTGGCGTGTGACGGGCGTATGTGCGTAACGGCTTGACGACATGAATTGCAGGGGCCGCGTGAGTTCGTCATCACGACGTGACTCATCGTCAGAGCCCGCAATCTGTGTGGTAATTCACAGAAGAATACGAGTTTTTGAAAGCAGACAGTAAACGCAACAGACCCAAAACAAGAGGTGCCATGATGACCAATTGTAAGAAGATGACTACACTTCTTCTGGCACTCGCGGTGATATTCGGGATGGCTTCGGTCTCCTTCGCTGACAAGGAACCGATCGAGAATGTTCCAGCATCGATCAATCCGCTGTATGTTCGTCCGGGAACCGGTGACACACTGAAGGATCCGGATGAGACTATCAGGGAGGAAGAACCCGAATATGACCTGTCCGATCAGGCAAAGATGATGCAACCTCGAGTCTCCGACCTGACTCGGCAGTTCCCGTCAACCGCATTTTTGACCGAGAGCTTTGAAACATCCGTTCCGCCTGCCGGCTGGGGATCGCTCGTGACCAACGTTAACGATCCGACCGCCACCTGGCATCAGGCAGCCAGCGCCTACGACGGACTTGCATCGGCGCAGGTGCTATACGACGGGGTGTTAGTCGCCCCGCAGGATGAATGGATGTACACGCCGGCCCTCGACTTCAGCGCGGCGACAGCAGACCTCAAGCTGAATTTCGCCTGGCTGATGAGCTACTACTGGGGCGTGGATCCCTATGACAACTACGACCTCGAAGTCTGGATTTCCACGGACGGCGGCGCTACCTACCCGACCAAACTGTGGGATGAAAGCGGCGAGGGGGTGTTCTCGACGTGGGTATGGTATGAGGAATCGATCTCACTGGCGGCCTATGTCGGCCAGTCCAACGTGAAGATCGGTTTCCGTTACCTCGGACAGGACGGCGCCCAGGCTAACGTTGACTTCGTGTCGATCGAAGACAACCCGCCGCCGCTCGGCCGTTGCTGCTATGGCGACCCGCTGGCTCCGACCTGCGCGATGCTCACGATGTCCGCGTGCGACGCGCTCGGCGGCGACTGGGACATCTCGCTGGATTGCAGCACGCCGTGCCCCGTGGCCGGTGTGGGCGACGACTGCAACAACCCGATTCCGGTGACCGTTCCGCCGCTCGCCAGCCTGCCCTATACGCTGGCGAACCAGACCAACTGCGGTCATTCAAATTCGTACAGCAACACCTGTCTCGGCAGTTACGACGGTGGTGAGGACGTGATGTTCGAGGTGACGATCAGCCAGACCGGCTCCTACAATATCACCCTCGATCCGAAAGGATCCATCTGGAGCGGCATGTTGATCGATGCCTCCTGCCCGCCGAACGCCACCACCTGTCTCGGCGTCGTGAGTTCGTCGACCGGTACGCCGAAGATGATTGCAGGCCTCACGTTGGCCGCCGGTACTTACTATATCATGGTGGATACCTGGCCGACGCCTGACTGCATCCCCGACTTCGACATCACCTTCGAAGAGGCGCCTCCGGCCAGCGACTGCGGCAACCCGACGCTGGTGACGGTTCCTTCGATGGCCAGCCTGCCCTATACGGTCGCAGGACAGACCACCTGCGGTTTGTTAGACACATACAACAACACCTGTCTTGGTTACTATGACGGTGGTGAGGACCACATTTACGAGGTCACTATCACCGAGGGCGGCGTGTACCAAATCACGCTCGACCCGAAGGGCACGACCTATAGCGGTATGCTGATCGATGCCACCTGCCCGCCGAACGCCACGACCTGTCTCGGCGTCGTGAGTTCGTCGAGCGGTTCGCCGAAATCGATCAATGGGTTAACATTGTCGCCCGGCACGTACTACATCATGGTAGACACGTGGCCTTCGCCGACATGCATACCGAGCTATGACATCATTTTCAATGAGGCGCCGCTGCCTCCGCCGAACGATCAGTGCGCCAATGCGACACCGGTCGGCGAAGTAACGAACCTGCCGTGGTCGACTGAAGCGGCCGGACACGATGAGGCCGGTACCTGTTTGACGTCGCCCAACATCTGGTACGTCTATACGCCGACCATGACCGGTAACGCCATTATCAGCCTCTGCGGTTCATCGTTTGACACCAGAATGGCCGTGTACGACGGCTACAGCTGCACGCCGCTGCCCACGCTGATCGAGTGCAACGACGACGCCTGTGGTCTGCAGTCAGAGGTCCTGACGCCCGTGATCGCAGGCCAGCAGTACCTGATCGAAGTCGGCGGATATTCGGCGAACGTCGGTACCGGTGTCCTGACCATTTCGGTCTGCACTCCGCCGTACAACGACAACTGCGAAAACGCCAATATCCAGACGACCTTCCCGGCCGTCATCACCGGCGACAACACGTGTTCGTCGAACCAGTGCACTTCGTTCCCGGGCAACCATGTCTGGGAAGCCTTCACGCTGACGGCTGACGCCAACGTGACAATCTCGTACCAGGGGACGACCCCGGCGTTCGAAAACGCCTGGTTGAACCTTGCGCTGGATTGCCCGTGCACCGGTCTGGCCGACGGCTTCACGTATGCCGGCAGCTACACGTTTGCTCCCGACGGCAACGTCGTGATCAACTGGGCGTGCCTGAAACCCGGCACCTACTACTATCCGGTGCTCGAGGAACCGGGTGCGTCCGGCCCGTACCAGCTGACCATCAGCGCCAGCTTCTACGCCACCGGCTGCTACTGCCCGGCTCAGTCGAACTCGGCTGCGTACGAGTATATCAGCCGTGTTGAGCTGGTTGATATCGACAACTCGTCCGGCGCCAGCAACTACACCGACTACACCGCGCTCCAGACGACGCTGTACATCGGCCGCACCTACCAGGCGACGGTCGAAGTCGGCAGCGGCTACTCGACCGATGAGGGCTGGCTGTTTATCGACTGGAACAACGACTTCGACTTCGACGACGCTGGTGAGACGATTGCCATGGCCGGTTCACCGGGTGCGGGTCCGTATACGGCCACGCTCGTCCCGCCGGTCGGCTCTGTCGAGGCACCGACTCGTATGCGCGTCCGCATGTTTGACGGGTACTACAATGCCCCGACTCCGTGCGGCAACACCAGCTATGGTGAAGTCGAAGACTACACGCTGGTCCTTGACAGCTATGTCTGCGGCGACGCCAATGGCGACGGTGTGCTGGATATGAACGATGTCCTCTACCTGATCGGTTACATGTTCCAGTACGGACCGGCTCCGGTGCCGTACTTCGCAGGTGACTGCACAGGCGATGATATCGTGAACATCAACGATGTGGTTTATCTGGCGGGGTACCTCTTCCATGGAGGCAATCCGCCGGTCTGCCCGTTCTAATCTCACCGTTTAGAAACCGTTAATCGTGAAACTGCCTGCCCAGCCTCAGGGCAGGCGGTTTCTTTTTGGATGAGCTCTGGTGCAGTTCACTACCCCATAGCCGGATGACCAATCGGATTTGCGAATTTCCGTGGCGGAAAGTCAAGAGGTCGGCAAGGGCGAATCATAGTCAATGGGCCGCATCACTGCTGCCCACCAACGGTGCGGCTTCCGGGACGGGATCCGGCTGCGTTCTGCCCCAATCCACATTTTCTGGGAGAAAAAAAGCGACCCCTACGGGACTCGAACCCGTGTTACCGCCGTGAAAGGGCGATGTCCTAACCACTAGACGAAGGGGTCGTTCTGGCGAATCTGTCATCCGGCGTGCGCCGGAAAGTCCACTATAATACGGTTTTCGAATAATCTGTCAAGCGGTTATAGCGCCAAAACAGCGTTTCACTCACCCGGTTCCCCGCCTGTCGCCCACAAACGGACCTGGTGTTACGGGCCACTCTCGTGCCCCGCGCGCCTCCAAATCCAGTCCCCGAGTCTGGGTCGCTCAACGAGGTCCGAGCACCGTGAAATGTCCTCAGCCACATTCCCGCACAGTGGGACCCGCTCATATTCCCATTGTCTAATAGAATATTACAGATTGTTGAAAATGAAATTCCGTAACTGCCGACTCAATAGCCGCTTGACAAACATATGCTTCAAAGGAGATATTCTCACCGAGGGGGCCCGTACGTTCGTAACCGGGTGAGATGGCAGGGACGAGAGGGTGATCTGTCCCGTCGCACGGATGCGACCCCGGTTGCCTTGTTTTCAATGCTCCCCTCGCCCGAATCGGGCCAACGAACCGCTTCTCGAGTCCCCCCACTTCACGCCCTGTCGTTTGCCTGCGACTCACCGGTCAGTACCGCCATCGTCATCGACGCCCGGATCAGCGGTTTACAACCGGGATCATCCTCCGCCCACACCCTCCGCCTCACAGAACATCAACCGTGAGCCGGCCCTGACCACCCTCCCCTCGGCCACGAATCCCTTTCCATCAGCCGCCCGCATCAGCTGGACAGTGATGTTCACCGACAGCAGATTTTCGTCCTCCGCCAGTAGTGTCCACGCCGCCATTCCCGCCGCCGCATCGGCCAGCGATACCAGCACCCCCGCCTGCAGATATCCGTTTTGCTGGGTGAACTCGCCGCGTGACGGCATGCGCACCCTCACGCATCCGGGCGAAATGTCGGTCAGTTCAATTCCGAAATGCGCGTGCAGCGGTGTCGCGGCGTGGTAGCGTCGCACCGCCTGCACATAGTCGGCTCGTTTCGGGATCAGTGTGCCCATATGCACATGACCTTTCTTGTTGTTGCTTTGCATCTCCCCCGCGATCATTATAACCGCATGTCTGGCGGATCGAAACGGTTTGTTGCCATCGCGGTCTTCACGGCTCTTCTGATCGTCCTCGTCAATCTGGCGTGGTGGTTGTCCTACCGCCGAACCGAAGCGCTGCTCGAGGACCAGCTTTCGCGCAAACTCCGCGCCGTGGCCGAGACGGCCGCCGCGTCTATTGATCCGGCGCTTATCGACGGTCTGATGCTCGACGACGCCCGTTCGTTTTTGCAGGTTGTCTCCATTCTCGAAGCCGTGCGGGGATCGGACTCGCTGGCCGAGGCGTTTATCCTCGACGATCGTTACCGTTACCTGGCCAGCACCACGCTGGAGACCGACAGCCTGTATTTTCTTACCGTCCTCAACGGACCCTGTATCGATTCCGTACTGTTCGGCGAGCCGTCGCATGCCCTGGTCAGCGCCACCTACCGGTCCGGGGCGGTCTACCTCAAGTCGGCGTTCGCCCCGCTGTATGATTCGGACCGGCTGCTGGTCGGCGTGCTCGGTCTCGAAGCGAGCGTCGATTACTTTGACTCCCTCGGGGAGCTTCGGCGCAATCTCTACTACTCCACCGTCCTGTCGCTTGTCGGAGGAATCGCGCTTGGAGCCGTTTTCCTCGGCCTGCAGCGCAAGATCAATGCGGCGGAACGAAAGCTCTTTCTGGCCGAAACCGAAACTTACCTCGGGCGGATGGTTTCCGTCGTGGCGCACGAGATCAAAAATCCAATGATGATTATCCGCGGTTCGGCCGAACGGATCGCGCGGAAAAGTCCATCCGAAGAGTCTCAGTACATCATCGAAGAAGTCGACCGCCTCAACCAGATTGTCTCCGGATATCTCGAGTTTGCCGGCAACCGCACGTCCATTCTGGCCGCGGAGTCCCCCGAAGCGTTTGATCCCGCCGAACTGGTCGCCTCGCTTCGGTCGCACGTGCTCCAGCGCTATGACGACACGCCGATCGAGTGGCTGGGCAACGTTCCCGCCGGGATCCAACTGACCGGGTACCGTCGCTCGCTTCGTCAAGTACTGCTCAATCTGTTGATCAACGGAGTCGACGCCTGTCTCGACGCCGGGCTTCCCGTATCGGTTGGGATCGACCTGTCATCGGACGACCGCACTCTGATATTCCGTGTAGTCGATCGGGGTCCGGGGATCGATCGTGCCGGGCTGAAGCGGTTGTTCGACCCGTTTTATACGACCAAACAGACCGGCTCCGGTCTCGGTCTGTACATAAGCCGCCGAATCATTACCGATATGGGCGGCGCCCTCGATATCGAAAGCACCGTGGGCTCCGGCAGTTGCGTGACTATCCGCCTGCCGAAAAAACCGACAACATAACTATGGCACGAATTCTTGTAGTAGACGACGAACCGAAAATGACCTCGCTGGTCTGCGGGACGCTCGAAGACGATGGGCACTCGGTCCAGACGACTACCCGGCCCAAAGAGGCGCTCGACCTGATCGACCGGCACTCGTTTGACATTGTCATCACGGACCTGTCGATGCCGGAGATTTCGGGAATGCAGATTCTCGAGCGGGCGCTGGCGCGTGGCGGGATCGACGTCATCATCATGACGGCGTACGGTACGGTCGAGTCGGCGGTTTCGGCCATGAAACAGGGGGCGGCGGACTATCTTATCAAGCCGTTCTCGCTCGACGAGCTGTCCCTGTTAGTGGACAAGCTCGTCAAACAACAGAAACTGCAGGCGCTCAGCGGCCATTACAAGGCGGAGCTCGGCAGCGCACAGTCGACCGATCTGATCGGGACATCGCCTGCAATCCGGAAGGTCCGCACCATGATCGACCAGGTGGCGCCCACCGAGGCCACCGTGCTTCTGACCGGGCGGTCGGGCACCGGGAAGGAACTGGTGGCGCGACGGATTCACGAGAAGTCGAAACGCGCCGCCGGCCCGTTTATCGCCGTGAACTGCGCCGCCATCACCGAGACTTTGCTCGAGTCGGAGTTGTTCGGCCACGAAAAAGGCGCGTTCACCGGGGCTGCAGAGCGAAAGCGGGGACGGTTTGAACTCGCCGAAGGAGGAACGATCTTCCTCGACGAAATCGCGGAAATGTCGCCCGGCATGCAAACCAAGTTGCTTCGGGTGCTCGAAGAACGCGCGCTCGTCCGCGTGGGCGGTGTCGACACGATCACTATTGATGTCCGGGTGGTCGCCGCTACCAATAGAAATCTGAAAGAGGAAATCGCTTCCGGCGGTTTCCGCGAGGACTTGTACTTCCGGCTGAACGTGTTCCCTATTCCCCTGCCGCCTTTAGCAGAGCGCGGCCGCGATGTCATTGAACTGGCCGGGCGCTTTCTCGAAACGCAGGGATACCGGTACCCGGAGCTTACCGCCGATGTCCAGGAGATCCTGCTCCAGTACGACTGGCCCGGTAATGTTCGGGAACTGCGCAATGTCCTCGAAAGAGCTGTGATCCTGGCCGGGGGAGAGCCGCTGACGCCCGACGAGTTTTCGCTTGATCTCGATAACGCGCCGATCGGCTCGGCCACCGGCAGCGGATCGGGCGGTCTGGAGAACCGGGAACGGGAGATGATTCTCGATGCGTTGGCGAAAACGGGCGGCAATAAAACGGAGGCTGCCCGGCTGCTGAAGATCACGCGACGCCGCCTGTACAGCCGCATGAAGGTGCACGGAATCAAGCCGTAAGCCGGGCGGAGCACGGAGCCGGCGCAGGAGCATGTCTGGGAGCATGACCGAAAGTGGGCCGTCAGGGACAGATTCCGTACCGGGTGGTACACCACCATCAGGCCGGGGATCGTTTGGTTGATGGGTATGTATTGTGCATCAACAAGTTACAGCATAGTCGCGGGCGGGCACGGCTTTTGATCCGGTCATAAGTAAACGAGGTGATGGTTTATGACGATTGGTAAATCACGTAGTCCGATAGTGGTGCTCGCCCTGGCGATAGTGTTGATACTTTGGTCCCCGGTCCTGTCGCAGGGTCCTCCGATGTCCGACCAGACGATGCGTCTGGAGCGGGAGCTGGAGCGCACCGACGAGGCGCTTGATCGAATCGCCGACGCCGTGGCACAGGCCAATGTCCCTCTGGCAGAGCTGGCGCTGGAGCAGGCCCGTGAATTCCAGCGGGATGCCTGGGACGCCTTCAGAGAAAGCCGGCCGCTGGTAGCCGCTGCACTGACCAAACAAGCCCGCGAACGCGGCAAGGTCGCGCTGAGCCTCTCGCGCCAGGTCGAGCAGTATGAAGGAGCGGTTGTACGAAGGCTGGAACGTGCCGCCGAAATGCTGGACCGGGTGGCCGAGGTGCTCGCCGAGGGCGATCGACCCGTTCTCCGTGCCTTGTATGAAACCGCCCGGACAAACCTGGAGCGCGCCTGGGAGTTCTACCGGGCCCGCCAGTACAAGCCGGCCCTCAAACTGGCCGATCAGGTCGAGCAAACCGCCGCCAAGCTGATGCAGGCCGCCGGACTGGAACGGAGCGGCGATGCCGCGCACGAACGTCGACGGGAAGCTGTCGTTGACTTTCTGGCCGGCGCCGCTGACGCCACCGCCGGCTGCGAATCTGGCGATGCCCTGCGTAACATGGAGCAGGCGAGGCGAATGCTCGAGCTGTCCGATGATCTCAGCGGCCGGGGGCAGTCGGATAAGGCCCTTGACGCGCTCAAGCGGTCCCGGGAGTTCGCCCTGCGCGCCGTTCGGGACTGTCAGGGAGCCGACCAGCTGCAGCGCCGGTATGAACGCCTTCTCGCTGAAACCGACCGCCTGACCGAACAGGCTGAGGGCAGCACCGATGCTTCGCGCATGCTCCAGCAAACCAAAGAACAGCTCCGGCTTGCCCGGGAGCATATGGAAAACGACTCACCCGAAACAGCCGCTGCAGCGCTGCAAGCCGCCTACCTCACCCTGCAGCAGGCCCGTAGACTGCTGGGTATCAACAACTAGTTACACAGAGGAGCGGCGGGGGAGTCCTCGCTTGAGGTCCAGGTGAAAAGTTGTGCCGCGGCGATTTTTCTCATCCTGCTAACCCAGTTTACCCCGACTCCGGCAAGGGCGGCCGATATCCGCGCCGGAGTCGGCTATGATGTTATCTCACAATCGTTTTTTTTCGATTCTCTGACCCTGATCGGGATCGACTCGCTTGATGCTTCGCTCACCCAAAGTACTACGTATCTCGATGAACCAAAAGCCTTTGTCAGACTCGGACTGCACCCGCTCGATAACGGCAGGCTCGATCTGACAACACAGCTGGACCAGACCCGCGACCTCTTCCGAGCCAAGTTCTACGCCGATAGTCGGCTCCGGCTCGGCCTGCACCGTCTCCAGTTCAACAGCGAGCTTGAAGTCAGAAAAGACGTGCGCGGCGACGCTGAAGCCGGCGAGGAATTCCTCTACGGATCCGCCCGCGCCCGGGCCGACTTCGCGCTCGGGCAGGCCTGGACCAGTTTCTGGTCGATTCGAGCAAATTTCGTCGATTTTGACTCCGCCGGAGATCTTAGTTACAATCAGTTTCGCCTGCTCGCTACTTCCGGATTTATTCGTACTTTCGATGACTTTTCCAGTATTACCGGGATGATCTTTGTCGGTTCTCGGACTGTTCCGGACTCGTCCCGCCTGGATTACGTGACCTACGGCCTCGAATCAAATGTCATGGCCTACTACGACAATGGCGCCGTGGATCTTACAGCCCGAATCGAGCGCAAAGACTATAACCAGCCCGATGATGAGGACGACTACACGAGGCTTGAACTGCTTGGAAATCATAAGGTTGAACTCACGAAAACGTGGCTGACCCGTCAGGAAATCGATCTCGAATACAGCTCGTTCTCGGACTCCGATCTGGTGAATGTCGATTATATGCGGACCAGACTATACGCCCAGGCTGGCTTGACCAGCCGGGGTGTCTATGTCTGGGCCGGCCCGCAGGTGGAGTTTCTTACCGAAGGTCCAAGCGATCTGGCCAGCGCCGCGGACTACAACGAGTATGCACTTCGGCTCGATATCGACTATATGTCCGCCCGTTCGATGTATGCAGCCGTGGAGTGGTCGGGCGGGATTCGCGATGTTCGTCTCGAAGATGACTTTCAGTCCGATTTCTGGTTTAATCGGCTGACTGTCCTTGGTGATGCCCGCCTGATCAACGGATTGGGGCTGAACGTGCTCTTTTCGGCCGAGTGGGAGTGGCACTCCCAGGATCAGGAGAACAACCGCCTTTACCTCCTGTCGTCCAGCCTGACCTACGACTTTTAGGGCACCGGGGGGGGATATCCAGATATCCCCCAGCGCATGTTGACAATCCATGACAGCCGGCAGCCGGTGTCACACAAGCAGATTAAGGCGGATTTTGCGACATTTCTCTTGACAAAAGCGGGGTAGGGGGTTATCATTTAGGCGTCTAGGGAAAGTAGTTGTGTGAAAAAAACTTCTTTCTTGAATCTGGCGCACCTTTTAACGGTATAGACAATATATCGTTACATTTGCTCAGTCTCTGGTTACTGGTTTAATTATCGAGCTTTGAAACTTAGTCGGACAAATATGTCTGATTGGTTTTGCAAGTTCCTTCCATCATTCTCCCATTAAAAAACGACTTCGTGCCTGTCCGAGCCTCTGAGGTACTTCATTTTGACATCTCGGTGGCATGAAGGTTAGCGACGAGCAGGAACCGATTTCCCTGCCAGGTGGGAGGAGAGTGGAATTACCACCTTTTTCGGTCAACCTCGCGGACAATCCGTTTGCATGAGGTGACCGCAACTCTTTTGACTGAGGTAAAAGGAGCTTAAATGATGCAAAAAAGAACGTTAACTTCTTTGCTGCTGATCTCCTTTTTAGTGGCATTTGCGTTCTCGTATTCGTTGGCCAACGAGGTCACGTATCAGAATCTGAACGTGTCTCGTTGTAACGATTACGTGCTGAACGTCACCGTAGAAAATACGGTTGACGTGGCCGCGGTTGAGATCGTGATGGTTATCAGCTCGACCGGCGGCGGCGCGTATCTTGACGCTATCAATGTCGACTGGGATCCGGCCTTTACCGAGCTCGGCACCCGTATAATCGACGCCTCTCAGGCTGATGGCGTGGCCCCTGATACGATTCGTCTTGCTGCTCTGCTCATTGAGGCGACCGATGTCGTTCTTGCGGCCGGCACCCATGTGGTTGCCAGTGTGTCCTTCTCGACACAGGACCTGTGCTTGGGCACGGTCGGCTTTGCGGGCGGCATTTTTGACTATCCGTTGCCGGTAACGGTTCAGACGCAGTTCGTCGATGCGAACACGTTTGATATCCTGCCGGTGGCTGTCAACGCGGGTACCGTGACGTATGTCAACAGTGCTCCGACGCTGGCCGCTATCCCGGATGGTACGGTGGCCTGGGGTGACCTGTTCCAGTACGACGCGGTCGGCGCCGATGCCGATATCGCGAACGGCTGCGAAACCCTGACCTACAGCAAGGTCAGCGGTCCGGCTGCCCTGAATGTCAATTCATCGACCGGCCGGATCACGTGGACTCCGTCCGGCGCCGATGTCTGTGAGCATGAAGTTGAGATCAAGGTAACAGATGCCTGCGGCGCTTTCGCGACGAGGACCTTTACCATCTGTGTCACCAATGAGCCGCCGGTTGCTGAGTCTGCCACGCAGGATCAGCCGTCGTGGGTCTGGGGTGACCTCGTTACCGGTACTGTCACTGCCAGTGATCCCGATGACGGCCCGAACATGCTCGATTTCGATGTCCTGAGCATCGTCCCGAGCCCGGGCAATATGCCCACCATTAACAACAGTGGTGAGTTCAGCTGGCAGACGGAAGCGTTCGATGACGCCTATGTGGGCGAATTCGTGATCACCTTCACGGTGAACGACGGCGCTAATACCTGTGATCCCTGCAGCCCGTCCAATGCCGACACGATCACTACGACCGTGCTCGTCAACAAGGCTGTCGTAGCTATCGATAAGCTGCACGGCCCGGACGGCGACGGCGTGTTCCAGGGTCAGGTAGTCATCGTCCCGGTGTACTTCGACGCCAGTATCGCTATTGGCGGTTATAACCTGCTCCTCTCGTATGACGCTACGGCGCTGACCTTCCTCGGTGCGACCGAAGGCGGCATGCTTGAAGAGTGCGGCTGGGAATACTTCACCTATCGGACCGGTCCGTTCGGCAACTGCGGTACGGGCTGCCCGACCGGTATGGTACGCCTGGTTGCTATCGCCGAGTACAACGACGGCCCGAGCCACCCGACCTGCTTTGGCACCGTGGCTGAAGGCTCCGAGACTCCGGCGAACGATTCCACCCTGGCCCTGCTGCGCTTCCTGGTCAGCAATGACCGGAACCTCGAGTGCCAGTTCGTTCCGATCAAGTTCTTCTGGTACGACTGTGGCGACAACACCATGTCCAACGTCAGCGGTCAGTACCTCTATGTCGAGAACTCGGTTTGGAACTACATCGGTGGCGGAGTCGGCGACATCAACCTTGATTTCCCGGATTCCTACTCCGAGAATATCGACACCCCGACCTTCCCCGGTGCGGCCGGTGCCCCGGATGCCTGTCTCGTCAACGAGCCCGGCAAGCCGCTGCCCATCCGCATGCTTGACTTCCTCAACGGTGGTGTCGACATCATCTGCGCCGGCGATATCGACGATCGCGGCGACATCAACCAGGACGGTCTCGCGTACACGATTGCTGACGCGGTTATCTTTACCAACTACTTCATCTTTGGTAATGCCGCGTTTGCCGATCTCGACGTTCAGTACCCGATCGAAGCCGCTACCGCTGCTTCCGACGTGAACGCCGACGGTCTGACCCTCTCGGTCGCCGACCTCGTGTACCTGATCCGTGTCATCGTTGGTGACGCTGTCCCGTATCCGAACTCGCCGATCGCGAAGGTTAACCCGATTGATGCCAACCTCGGCACCATGAACGGCAACCTGTCCGTCAGCAACGATCTGCAGATCGGTGCGGCCTTCATCGAACTGCGCGGCAATGTCCATCCGACACTGCTCGTCTCCAACATGGAGATGGCGTATCACTCCGATGGTCTCACCACCCGGGTGCTCGTCTATGCTCCGTTTGAGAATTCCGGCTCGATGGAGAGCTTCTCCGGCTCGTTCCTGAACATCGGTAACGCCGACATCCTCGTGGCCGAACTGGCCACGGTCGACGGCGTCCCGGTGCACGCGAACGTCCTGCCGAGTGAGTTCGCCCTCATGCAGAACTACCCGAACCCGTTCAACCCGTCCACCACAATCGAGTTCGCTCTGCCGGTGGCCTCGAACTACAGCCTGAAGGTCTACAACGTGACCGGTCAGGAAGTAGCTTCGTTCAGCGGTCACGCTGAAGCCGGTGTGCAGTCGGTTGTCTGGGAAGCCGGTGACAACGCCTCGGGTGTGTACTTCTATCGCCTGACGGCCGATCAGTTCTCGCAGACAAAGAAGATGGTTCTCCTGAAGTAATTCAGGTTTACCGTTCGACCACAAAGCCCTGTCCGCCTCGGCGGACGGGGCTTTTTTGTGCCTTGAACCGGCGATATCCTGAGACCGCGGAGTATAAGAGAGTGGACTCAATCCGAAACTTCAGAGCGCCGATATAAAGAAAAACACTGGGGGGAATTTGTTGGCAGTTCAGGCAGTAGAATCATCACTCACGGATCGGGAGCGGACGGTCGTCTGGCGCGGGGAGTACTACCCCTACGGTGAGCTGTACGCGGAGTATGTCTCGGCCAGCAATGAGATTAGGTTTCCGGGGCAGTGGCACGACCGGGAGAGCGGCCTGTACTACAATTGGCATCGGTATTACGATCCCTCGACCGGCCGCTACTTGCAGTCCGACCCCATCGGCCTGGCCGGCGGGATGAACCTGTATGCATATGCGAAAGGGAATCCCCTTGGGATAGTCGATCCAACTGGTCTCTGGGTTCCCACGTGGGATCCTGCAACCCGCAGCATAGACGTTACCGCCGAAGATGGAGACGGGCTGGAGAACTTGTATTCACAACTGAGCATGACAAAGGGCGAGTTCGCAAATTACTACAAGATAGAGGACATCGACACATACAAGGTGGTACCAGGTGTCACAACCTTCTCAATTACTGAATTCGTTCTAAGGAGTGTGGAATTCAACGATGCCAGCGACAACATGAACTGCTTCTCATCTACACTAGCAGGAACAGATGCTTTCTCGCCTGAGACACATATTCATGGAGGAATGAAATTCACAGAGGAAATCCAAAAGGTGTTTGGATTTCAGGAAATCGAGGCTGCTCATCCGGGAAGCGTAGTCACTTGGGTGAACAAATCCGGGGTTACGCACCATGCGGCCATCTACGTGCTGACGAGTTTGAGTGGTACACAGTACTACTTCGGACGACCCGGTCCTGGGGCCGATCTCGGCCTGCAAACGGACACGCAAACGAAGCAGCTCTATGAAGGCTTTACCCTGCACTTCATGGACATAATCAACCCGTAGCTCGAGGAAGGGAGCGCCATATGAAGATCATAGGATGGGTAGCATCACTCCTTGTGTTGCTTGCGGTCGCGGGGTACATCGGTCTGGCTCAATCTGCAAATATGGTCTTCGTTTCATGCGATCGTAATGGAGATCCATGGTACGACAAGTACTGTATTCAAACCGAAGCGCAAATACGGACGACAGTCACATTGAGGAAGGTCGACACAACTCTGTCCTTCGTGCTGTTTGATAACATTCTTGATAGAGATTGTCTGCTGGCGTTCCGCTCTCAGCCGGGTTTCTGGCAAGGAGAAACCAGAGGAGACTCCTCAGAACTAGTCCTGCCCTTCCCCGCATTACCCAGCGGACAATACCGTATGGAGGTAAGGGCCGAAGACCGATTGTGGATAGATACACTCGTGATTATGAGGTAGAGCAAAGAGTGCGAATAGTCGCTCGAACGCCGGCTAACTCAACAACGAAGGGTGATTCGCTCTGCGAGCAATGATCTTCGGTTTCCGGGTCAGTGGCACGATCGGGAGAGCGGTTTGTACTACAACTGGCATCGGTACTACGATCCGACCACCGGCCGCTATCTCCAAGCCGACCCCATCGGCCTGGCCGGCGGGATGAACTTGTATGCGTATGTTGGCAATGATCCAAACAGCTTCATTGACCCGACTGGTCTGTGGACTGCGACGTATAATGCTAAGAACAATACAGTCTCAGTTGTGGCTGAGCAAGGTGATGACCTCGCTGGTCTGTATGGACAAATGGGTTTGATGGCGAAAGAATTCGCAACGCAGTATAATATCCATGACATGTCCAAGTTCATGATTGAACCGGGTAAGACAACCTTCAATGTCACTGAGTACGCTATTCGTAATAATGTGTTTAGTGGCAACTCTACCGAGTCCAATTGCCATGGATTTGTGGCTCAGGCATTGGGTACTACGAAAACCGAAAGACAACTGAGTCAACTCAACATTTCCTCTATGTCCCAGAAGGATTCGCCAAGAACCGGGGATATTGCTGTATTTTTCATGAAAGGAGTCTATCAGTATGTTGGTCAGCCAAGACCTGTTGATGCTAGCAATATTCAGGGCCATTCAGCGATTTTTCTTATCCGCAATCAAGCTGGCGTAGCGCTCTACTTGAATAGGATCAACACTGGGCAACCAGTGACGGTGAGTACGCATGCGCAGATAGTCGAGTTTTTTGCCGATCCAAACAACGCGCACGGAGGTGCGGCGGCATATAGGATATTGCCGAAGTTGAGTCCCAATCCGATGTACTTCAGGAGATGAGATCATGACGAAACTACTCATCATAGTTGCAATCCTTGCAGTAGTGTGTATAACTTCCGGCGTTGCATCACCCCAGAGTCGACTTGGTCCGAATAGCATTGAGCAGATTCCTGTCGATACTGCAGTCAACGGATATTTGCTCACAGGTGTTGATGCTCTGCCGTACAGTCCGGTTGTTGAACCTCTGTTCAACCTGCCTGAAACATCACTTGTGGAGTTGTACTTCACAGACACCTTACAAACTGACACTGTGTGGATACTCAATAAGCAGATCCTCCCGGAAGGCTTCTACCGGATTCGTTACACGCCATTCAATACATACGTCTCGAGTACGGGAATTAGGGCCATTTTACTTCATGTAACGGCGAGAAGCCAGAGCTCCGCTAGCGGCCCAGGCATGAAAACTGTAGAAAGTCGCTATGAGGCCGCGTGCTTGATGTACATCCGATAGAGACCATACGATGGTCGGCGAAGTACTACCCCTACGGTGAGCTGTACGCGGAGTATGTCTCGACTGGGTGGCCCACCCTCTGGGTGGGTATCCTCGGGTCGAGTTACAACTGGTATGAGGGGAGTCGAGATGTCCCGATTGCGATGGACGATTTTGTGACCCCGGCGAGATGGAAGAAGTAACCCACCCAAAGGGTGGGCCACCCGACCCTTGATGCGTACAAGGTTATCTACTGGACACTTCGAGGCATAGAATGCTATCATATGAGAAACAAGTAGAGGAGAGACGTCACGATGAGAGTCGCACGTTTTTTCTGGTTGCTCTCCCTTGTATTGCTTGCCGTTTGCTCGTGCAGTCGCGTCAACAACTTCGCGGAATCCAGCAACTTCCGCGTCGAAGTACGGTATACGTTGTTCCCCGAAGACCATATCGACGTGATTGCTACGGCGAGAGACAATCAATCTGTCGACCGTCGGATACTCAGCGTACAGCGCGATGACGACGCTTCCATAGCCATCTTGGCTGATTCCATCTTGGTTGTTACAAACATACGAACACGCGGCGACGGTATCGTCGCGTGTCTGACGAATCTCATGAATGAACATACCGGCACGCTGTTCGTTGAAGTTGGTCGCTCGCTCATGTCCGGTGACGTCGACGGTATCTCGTCAATCGAGAATAATCTGAAGTACGCCTCGGTGGGACGGAAAAAGAGCCGCTCCGATGTTATGTTTGTGACAACGCACTCAGCCGCCGACACACATCTCCGAGTGATAGTCCTGCTTGGCGCCCGATCGGTTGACCTCGTGAGCATCACCGATTCCACCCTCACATTCGACTGCATGTGGCAGCGGCAATCCTCGCGACAACGGTTCGAGGTTGACCTTTCCGAGGGCCTGCTGAGGCCGGATGACTTTCGGATCGTGGGGGAGGAGGAGAAACGCTAAGCGCGTACGATGATCCAGGGCATCGGCTGACGTATCGACTACAAACGGCGGGTCCCAACACGGGCCCGCCCAGCTACGAATACCCGTTCGGTACGGGCGTGATCTTGTTCAGATTTGTAGGGCGGGTCCGTCCTCGAACCCGCCAGAAGAGAAGCCCACCCAAAGGGTGGCCCACCCGGGGCTATCTGATCTGCCTGCTGGGCGCCCAATCGGTGGAGTTGATAAGCATCACCGACTCCACCCTCACATTCGATTGCATGTGGCAGCGCCAACCCTCACGACAACGCTTCGAGGTTGACCTGTCGAACGGATTACTTGAGTCGGGAGATTTCAGGATTGTGACCAAGGACAGAACCACATCACCGCGCCGCTAGTGATTGGCCCCATCATGCCGAACGAGCGCGTGGCGTACGGTCCGTGCACCACGCGCCCGGATGGCGTCAGTGTCGTCGCACCGGCGATCAGTCGCTCAGGGCCCGCGAAACACCCGGATCGCTTCCGCCAGTGCCTTCGGCATATCGATCAAATACACACCACCGCTCAGCGCGGCCAGAGCCAGCCGAATACCCCTGCCGTAAGCAGCGCGTAAATCAAACCGTCAAACACCGACAGCATCGTACTGCGACAGCTCTTTTTGTACCATATCGCCCCCTGTAACAGCGCGAGCGAGTAACCCATGAATGTCGCCGTGCCCACGACCCTGAACACCTGCAGGTAGTGGGTCTGCGGTGTCATCGTATGGTAGGCGATATACGCGGCGAAGAAGCCGACAATCACGCAGTACACAAACCAGAGGAACAGGCTTTTACCCATGCCGAACCCTCCCGCCGGCATGACCGTCATCACCACGATCGGTCCCTTCTTCACCTTCTCCTGAAACTCCTCGCTTTTCATCGCTTCCGCGCCGCCGGCGCACGGCAGCATGTAGTCTCCGGGGGGAATGTTGAAAGCGCGAAGGGATTCCTGGATTCTGGTTTCATCGCTCAGCCGACGAAAGTCATTCTTGTGGTACCGAAGCACCATGTGGATGATTGAACTCATAACGAATACGAGTACTGCCGAAAGCAGAATCGGCGCCCAGAGTTCGGTAAGGAATGTCATACGCGTAACGCTCCTTTGTTACGAGGCGGTTTGCTGAATGCCTTCCCGGACTGTCAATTGGTTGAGATCCGAACGAGATGCAAAACCATACCGGATTCGGCAGTCAAGTGCAACAACAGAGATCGTGCAATCCACCCGAGTGGTTCCGGTCAACCGACCCGGCCCCGCAAGTGACTCAGCCATACAAGTGAGCCTTACGTGGCAAAAGTGCGCACATTCGCGTGTGAACCGATGGAAAAAGTGGCGCATGCCGCTCTAGTGAGTGTGTCGATAATCCCTGTCGGTCTGACGCCCGCTGCGGCGGACGGGTGCCCGACAAAACGCAATCACGGAAGGTCTTTCATGCCGGCCGAGGTGAAAGGAGAAATCGTGTTCTCGTCGTCAGCCCGCCCTATTTGCACGCGCACGCAGGGAGTGCCGGCATCCTATGGTTCCACAACCGTTGGGCATACCCCAAATGCGCAAAAAATGGGGGCCCCCGAAAAATGACAAAACGAACCTATTTCCCCGTAAGCGCAAAGAACTCATAGGAATACAGCGGATTTTTGCTCGCGCCCGCGGGTCCGAACCCGCCGAGGCAAGCGGTTCAGATATCATCAAGCCGGTCGGGGAGAGCGTACCTTATCCGTGCTGAATCGGTGTGATCCGGTTGAGCAGATCGATCATCTCGGAGGCGGGGAAGGGCTTTTTCAGGTAGGCGTCGGCCTCGGCCCCCGCAACCGCACGCGTAATCGAATCCTCGTCGTATTCCGCGCTGGTGAGTATGATCGGAAGGCCCGGGCGCTCGGATTTGACTTTATCGCGAAACGACATCCAGTCCATGTCCGGCATGGTCAGATCCGTGATGACCGCGTCGAACTGGCCGTTGCCCAGCTCCCGAAGAGCGTCGTTGCCGTTTGGCGCCACAAACGGAATGAACTGGCTGACCGTGAGCGCGTCGGCGATTGCCTCGGAGAACGCCGAATCGGCGTCGACCACCAGCACGCGCCGAAGCTGGCTGGCCGTGCGTCGCTCCTTGCGCCGGATCGTCCCCTCGATCATCTCCTCGATCCGCGAAATGCGGAACGGCTTGGCCAGAAAACCGTCGGGATCGGCCCCGGCGATCAAATCGGGAGTCGCGACCCCGGTGACAAACAGTACCGGAAGGTCCGGGTAGTGGCGGCGGACTTTTCTCAACAGCGTGATACCGTCCACCCCCGGCATCTTGACATCGGTCACTATGACGTCGAACGTCTGCTTCGTCAGTGCCTCCAGCGCCTCCATCCCGCCCGGCGCGGCGACCGTCTCGTATCCGACCGCTTCGAGCGTGTCGACCAGCAGCTCCAGCAGGGTGGCGTCGTCATCGACCACCAGGACTTTCTTTTTCCGATTCGGAGTCATCAGCTTCGTATGATTGACAAGAGTCGTTCTTTCTGCTTCTCGAGTATCTCGCCGGTGTTCGCCTCGATATTCAGCCGAAGCAGCGGCTCGGTGTTGGACGGCCGAAGGTTGAACCAGAAGTCCTTGTACTGGACCGTGAGCCCGTCGATCTCGTCCTGATCGCCGTCGCTGTAGGCCGCCTTGACTTCGGCGATCTTGCCGGGAATAGAACCGACCCGGCTGTTGATCTCGCCCGATCGCACGTACGGATCGATCTCGGACACCAGCTCGTGCAGCGGGCGATTCTCCATCGAGATCAGTTCGAGACACACCAAAAACGCGATCATGCCGGAATCGGCGAACCAGAAATCGCGGAAATAGAAATGCCCGGAGTGTTCACCGCCGAATATGGCGTTGTGCTTCTTCATCAGCGGCTTGATCAGCGCGTGCCCGACCCGCGTGCGAATCGGCGTGCCCCCTTCGCGTGCGATCAACTCCGGGACGGCCCGCGAACAGATGAGATTGTACAACACCGTCTCGCCGGGGTGCGCGCGCAGAAGCGACTTGGCCACGAGCGCTGTCGTGATATCTCCCCCGAGCTGGCGGCCGTTGCGGTCGAGCAGAAACATGCGGTCGGCGTCGCCGTCGAACGCCACGCCGAAATCCGCTTTCACCTCCGCCATCTTCTTCTGCAGGTCGACCAGGTTCTCGAGCTCGATTGGCGACGCCGGGTGGTGTGGAAACGTGCCGTCGAGCTCGAAATACAACGGCGTCACCTCTATCGGGAGGTGTTTCAACACCGCGGGGAGCGTCTGCCCCGCCATCCCGTTGCCCGCGTCGATCACGACCTTGTACGGCCGCACGCGAGCGACATTGATAAACGACAGGCAGCACTGGGCGTACTCATCGCTGATCTCGCGGCGGATAATCATGCCTTTGGTCGACGCCTTCTTTTCGTAGCTTCGCTCCTGAATAGCCTTAAGAATCTGGTTCAGTCCTTCCTGACCGGAGAGGGGAACGGCGTGCTTTCTGCAGATCTTGAATCCGTTGTATTCTTTGGGATTGTGCGATGCGGTGATCATCACGCCGCCGTCGTATCCGAATTTGCCCACCGCAAAATAGAGCGCGTCGGTGGAGATCAGGCCGAGATCGATCACGTCAACTCCCTGGTCGTTGATGCCCCGGGCGAGATGGTCGAACAACTCGTTCGATGACAGCCGCATGTCGCGGCCGACCGCAATCGACACCGGCTGGAGATACTGGGCCAGCGCCGCACCGATCTTGTATGCGTCATCGGCCGATAGCTGGACCGGAACCGTACCCCGGATATCATAGGCTTTAAATATCGAAGGATCTATGGACATGAGGTTCCCTCTTCGCGAAGTCCGGACAACACTCGATGGTTCAGTCGGATACCTACAGTCAACAGTATCTTCTGGAAGCGCCCGATGCAAGAATAAAACCTCGTGCAATCATTGGGCGCACGGCGGCGGAGTGAGGTCGAACAACTTTCCGTTCATCGACAACTGTAGTATGACAGGTCAGCTTCGGGAGAATCCTGACGGGAATCGCCTTGCCTACATAGATCGGATCTATGTTGACATAATGCCCAATGAGTTGCATTATTGGAATGACGGCAAAAAAAGGGGCACACGCATGGGAGTCGTCGTACAGAACCTCTCCGAGCTTGAGGTGTACGAGCGGAAGATCGACGATGCGGCTCGACGGTCGATTGAGTCGCTGTTCCAGTCCACCGAGCGGGGAGTGCGCCTTCTCGAACGAATCAAGTACGAACGAATCGGCTGGCATCCTCTTGAAGTGCGCCGCCTGAATCTCATCGAACAGGTTAATCAGACATTTACCTATCTCACCAGTTTGAGAGCGGTGCGATTACTGCTCGAGCACTTTCCCGGCTGCGCCTTCACACTCCATCTCGGCGTCGAGGCGGGTCCGGATATCGAAAGTGTGGAACCGGGACTGGTCGCCGCCGAGGTGTTCGCGGCCGTTTCGATTACCAACAACAACAAACTTCACCGTGATATCGAACGCGTGTTGTCGGTCGATGCATTGAATCGCTTCGTCTTCTTCTGCGTGCCGGGTTTTCCGCCGGGCCGCCAGCATCAGCTGGAAACAGCTGACGGCGTTCAGGTGTGGGCGATCGAGTGCCACGCCGCCGCCGACCAGCCGATTGGTTGAATCAATCCACTCGTCCAACCTTTCCGAGTCCCCTCTAAAAATACTACCTTTTCTATCTTTATTTCCTTGACAGTAACATCAGCGATTCAGTAATATAGCTCATTGTTAATGAAAATGGTGTTCATTTTCATTTAAGCAAACTTGTTGAAACCAATTACTCCAAGGAGGACTCATGTTTCGGAATGTTATGTTGTTGTTACTCATAATTATGATAGCATGTCCAGCCGTGCAGGCGGACCGCCGGAAGTATGTGTGGACCTATCAATATGCAACTATGGCTCCCGATGCCAGCGAACTTGAGTTCTACCAAACGACCCGCCTGGGAGAGACAGACTCATGGGAGTACCGGATTGAAATCGAACATGGTCTCACCCCACGATGGGATCTATCGGTCTACCAGATATTTGTGCAACGTGAGGCGGAGGAGCTGAAGTGGGATGCATTTCAGATTCGCACCCGTTACAAACTTGCTGAGCCGGGGGCGTTCGCGATGGATCCGCTCCTGTACCTCGAGTATAACCGGAAAATCGAGTTGAGCCGGCAGAACAAGCTGGAGGCGAAGCTGATTCTGTCACGGGATTTCGACCGTGTAAATGTCTCGATCAATCCAGTGTATGAGTTTTTCTGGGCGCCGGGAGACCCGGTGCATGAGCCGGGTCTGGATGTGGGCGTGTCTTATGAGTTCTCGTACCGATGGTCTTTGGGGGTAGAATCCACCAGCCGGTGGGAGTTGGTTTCCGACGGGGAAGACGAAACGAGCTGGTATATCGGTCCGACAGTATCACTCGCGACCGGTTCACTCTACTATACGGTTGGTTATGCGACGGGTATCACTGATGATTCCGACGACGCGAGATGGCGGTTTATCATGGGTGTCGACCTATGAGGTTGCACGCTTCGCTTACCTGCATCATCACCGTGGCGGCTGTGGTTGGATGCGGAGGGCCGGTATCTACCGAGGAACAATCGCCCGGCGAGGCTGCGTTTCGAGCGAGCTGCCAGACCTGCCATACGCTGCCTCGGCCGTCAATGAGAAGTGACGATGAGTGGCCGGCGCTGGTAGATCGGTACGGTGAGCGAGCGAATCTCGATGCGGAAACGCGCGCGATTATTCTGGCGTACCTCCAGCGGAGCAATTGATACCGTGGCGCCGGCTAGAGACCCTGAATGAGCGCCTTGAGGCCGATGCCGATCAGGATGCATCCGCCGAGAAACTCCATGGCGCGACCGAATCGTTCACCGAGCGCTCGGCCGAATGTCATTCCCACGGCCGTCATCAGGCAGGCGACGACACCGATCACCACGGCAGCCGACCACACTTCGATTCTGAGCATCGCGATACTGAACCCGACGGCGAGAGCGTCGATACTCGTGGCGACCGAGAGCATCACGAGAGACCACTTCCGGGTCGGGTCGCGGAGCGGGATGTGGTGATCGGGAGACATGCGCGACTCACGGATCATGCGGATCCCGATGTACGCGAGCAGGCCGAATGCCAGCCAGGGGGCGAAGGAGTCAACGAACCGTTCGATCCGCGCCCCGAGATACCAGCCGAGTATCGGCATGAGAAACTGGAACAGCCCGAAATGGAACGACAGGCGAAAGAGGGGGCGGATGGTGAGTCGTTCAAAGCGCGAGCCGACCGCGATCGCGACCGCGAACGCATCCATCGCCAGTCCCAGCGCTACTGCAAATACCACCACCCAGTTCATTCAGTGACCAGTCCACCCGATGCCGGTTAGTCCGTCGGCCGAAGGATACGGCGATCGGGGGACAGACAAAAGAGAAATCCGCGAGAGGCCGGCGGTTTATCCGGTGGGCTCGTGGTCGTGGTGGCTCAACAGGTCTTCGGGTTCGATAACCGAGACGTAATGAAGCCAGCCTCCCACCCAGGACCGTAGTTCGTCGGAGACCACGGTTTCCAGTTCCATGACCAGATGGCCGGAGTCCTCGCGGGTGAGCACCTGCGACTGATGCCAGATACGTTCGGCGACGACGTCGGCGATATCCGGCGTAAAGCGGAGCACGACCCGTCGCGGGGTGAGGTTCTCGCCGCCGAAAATGCCGAAACGACCTTCGCGGAGGTGCTCGAGGCTGAACGAGGGGTCGCGGGTGAAGGTGTTGGAGGCGAGGGAGACCGAGCGGATACGCTGGATCGGCAGAAAGATGTAGTTGTCGTGGGCGGGCGTGTAGACGACCGCATACAGCGCGCCTTTGTGGTATAGCAGCAGATAGGGGTCGGCCTCGAAGTCCGACGGTTCGCTTTTCCAGTTTGATTTGTAGATGAAGCGGCATCGGCGGCACTGCGAGATCGCCTGCACGAGCGTGTCGATCGTCTCGGAGTGTGGGCCGTAGTCGATATGGCCGACGAAGGTCGCCCCGAACATCGCCTGCGCGTTTTCGAGCTGATCGGACGTGCGGAACACGTCGGGCGACACCAGCTGTTTGGCTTTGGCCAGCAGCGACTGGATATCGGACTCGAGCCGCGTGCCGCGCGTGACGGCGGCCAGCCGCTCGAGAAAGTAGGATACCATCAATTCCCGGCTGCTGAGGGTCATGGGGATAAACTTGACGAACTCTTCGTCGAGGCACCACACCAGCTCCCGGCCGCGGCCCGGTTTGGTGTACAGCGGGATGTTGGCGCAGGACAGCTCCTGCAGGTCGCGCTGCAGGGTGCGCTGGGGCACCTGTTGTTCGAAGTAATCGTAGAGCTGACGGACGGTTATTTCGCGATACAGTGCAAGGCGTTGCAGGATGCGAATGACGCGTTCGACCTGCTTGATTTCGGACATGCGATCCTCCCCGGGGAACCCCCCAGTACTGACAAAAACACGGACAGCGTCTTTTTTCTTAAATATCGTCCCTCATACGTCATCACATGACGTTTGTCAGCATTTTTTTGAAGGCAGCAACGACATCCTGACTCTCGCTCCGGGGGGGGCGGAACCGGTGGTCGCGTACGCGCCGCCGGTTTTTTTTGTCTCTCCGCGATTATCGCGGTTCCGGGTTCAGCACTGCATATTTGCCTCTTGTTGAAAATTTCATTAGGATTTCGCGGAACGGACCGATATACTGAGTGGTTATCTGTATAGTCAGTTCGATCTTTACCGTAGTTTTGTCCTAATCCACAACTCTCCGTTAAAGCATAATCTCGAATTGAAAGCGCAATCATGCGCATAGCACAATTGTCCTGAGGTAGTCGGCATAGCATACTTGCCTCACCTATCGGGATGAGCAACTTCGGAGTGTAGGATGAATATCTACATCGGAAACTTGTCGTTTGACACGACAGAAACCAATCTCCGCCAGGCGTTTGAAGCGTACGGCGAAGTCTCAACCGTCAACATGATCGCGGACCGGGACACCGGCAAGCCGCGTGGTTTTGCGTTTATCGAGATGCCGACCAAGTCCGAGGCGATTGCTGCCATCGGCGGCCTCAACGGCAAGGAGCTGGACGGTCGTGAGCTGAATGTCAACGAGGCGAAGCCGCGCGCGGAGAGCGGTAATCGCACCGGCGGCAACAAGTACCGCAAGATGTACTAGTTTCGAGGTTCGTAACTCCTCGGCCACGATGCCGTGTGATTGAACTTCCTGAGGGCCCGCAGAGCTGCGGGTCCTCTTTTTTTGTGCCGTGCGCCGGCTGTGCGGATCTACGCGGGGCGGTCCATCGAGCAGCCGTCGCCCTCGTACTCGATTTCGACAGTCGTATGTTCGAGTTTGTACTGAGCGGTGATTCCCCGGATGGCTTCCTTGATGCGCGCGCCATCGTCTTTGCTCGCTGCCTGATCCACCACCACATGGGTACTGAGCACGTGATGCTCGCCATCGAGCGACCACACATGCGTGTGATGCACCGAGCAGACGCCATCGAGGCGTTTGATCGCCGATTCGAGCGCGGCGATCTCCACGCCCTCGGGGACGGCCTGCAGGAAGACGGACAGGGCGCTTTTGAGTTTGCGCACGACGTTGAAGAGGATGTAGAGCGTGATGAGGATGGAGAGGATGGGGTCGAGAATATGCAGGTCGGAGAATTTCAGCGTGATGCCGACCACCAGCACCGCGACCCACCCGAGCACGTCCTCGAGCAGGTGCCACGCCACGACCGAGACGTTGAGCGAGGAATGCCCGCGAAGACGGTAGACGGCGAGGCCGTTGACGAGAACGCCGACGACGGCGAAACCGATCATGCCCTCGGCGTTGGTATGCTCGGGAGCCATGAGGCGCGGCACGGCCTGCGAGAGGATGTACAGCGAGCCGACCAGCAGGACGATCGTGTTGATCAGCGCGCCGAGCACGGAGAACCGCCGGTAGCCGTAGGAAAAGCGACGGTCGCCCTCGCGGCGGGAGAGGTGTTCGAGATACCAGGCGGTGCCCAGCGACAGAGAATCGCCGAGGTCGTGGACGGCACCGGAGAGGATCGCCACCGAGTTGGTCCAGAGGCCGCCGAATAACTCCACGATGGTGAAGGCGAGATTGAGAAAGAAGGCGACCCGGATGGAGCCGGCGGCGGCGTGGGAGTGGTCGTGGGTGTGGTGGGCGTGGTTCGGCATGGTGTGGTAATATACACACGGCGGGGCGGAGTTCGCAAATGGGCGCGGCGCTGGCGGTGGGGTGCGGAATTCTCCTTGCGCAGCAAGTTCTTGACATTCAGGCGGAAAAACCGCTTCTTGGGGGTATCGGCGGGGATCAGAGTGCTCTCAGGGCGGGAGAGTGAAGACACAACTTTTTCGGTGTACAAGCGTGAGTAGTTGGCGGTTACGGGGAAATAGGTTCGTTTTGTCATTTTTCGGGGGCCCCCATTTTTTGGTTTTCCTCTTTTTGTGGCGCGGCCGCCCTGCGGCGCCGCGGTCTCTACATAGGGGGGAAGCTCCGTTATTTCCATCGATGTGGTAGGGAAAGTGCTGGGGGGGACCACAGAGGACACGGAAAGCCACAAGGGAAACGGGCCGACCGCGCGTACCTGGGCGGCCGCATAGTCAAAGGCGTCATAATGCTGATCGTGTTGGAGTTGTTGTGTTTGGGCGTGTGGTGAGGAGGTAGACACGATGAAGAAGCAAGACGAAGGGTTCAGTTGGTCCAAACGAGTCAAGGCAACACTAACTCTATTGCTAGTAACCGTATTTGCCCGCTATGACCCGTTCGGTTTGCGGCACCAAGCGCTACAACGCTTGAAATCGATACTCGGCGATCGCTACAGAGAGCTGAGGAAGTCAGCCCATCCCAGTGTTGGATGGAGTATTCTATCTAGCGTCTGGACTTGGGTGGTGTTCGTCCCCGCGCTGTTGGCTGTCGCAGTGCATTTGACAGGTATTGTGCCTCGTCACTTGGTATTACCCCGTGAAGTGGTGTCTGAGTCGTTGTCGTTGGTTTCGCCAATACCCTTGTCACTTGTTGGACTCGTGATTCCATTCCTGGCATTGGCGGTGAGTGTGGTCTACTCAAAAATGGGAACTGGTGCAGTTGCATATGTGATGAAGAACAATCGAGTGGTTCGAATTGTGTATGCTGCGCTGTCTATACTCGGACTTCTTCTGATCCTGAGATTTTCACTTGCCATTGCTGCTAGCGTTATTGGAGACCAAGCGACGTTGCGGCTCGTGCTAAATGTGGGCTGGTTAGTTGCATTCATGTCAGTATGGTGGGTTCTACTACTGATCGTATTGGCTGGAATCGGAGTGTCGTCTGTATTGGCCGCGTAAACTCCCCCAAACAGTAGACTGTCGTGAAGTAGAGCTTTTTGGCATATTACAGCCAGGAGGACTCTATGAAACGATCACGATTCAGTGAGACACAGATCGTCGGCATCCTCAGGGAAGCCG
>JAVEYB010000018.1 GCA_034003725.1 Candidatus Zixiibacteriota bacterium | reverse complement strand
GATCTTCGCTGTAGCCGGTGTACCGTCGCCCCGACTCAGACAAAATGACATAGACGGTAAACAGAATTCCCTCTCCCCAGAGGAATGGACTGCTATTTGGTGGCGGGGGCAGGATTTGAACCTGCGACCTTCGGGTTATGAGCCCGACGAGCTACCAGACTGCTCCACCCCGCGGTTTCTATCTTTTCACGTCGCGGCGAGCTACTCCGCCAGTGGCGGACTCCACCCCGCGGTTTCTATCTTTTCATGTCGCGGCGAGCTACTCCGCCAGCGGCGGACTCCACCCCGCGGTTTCTATCTTTTCATGTCGCGGCGAGCTACTCCGCCAGCGGCGGACTCCACCCCGCGATCAGACCCCGATAATAACGGGCTCACCACGGTCCTGTCAAGCGCCTCGCCAAAGAATTCCGATTTTTATTCGCGTCTGGCCCATCCACAGGCCCCGCGCCGAGCATTACGCCGCAGGAGGCAAAACCTTGGAACCGCGCTTCATTGACCAAACCAGCAGCGGCGGTGTAACGAGGGTCGTGACAATCACCATAATCACGACCGCGGAATACGTGGAACTGGTGATCACCGCCTCACCGTCAAGCATCAGTTTCGCCCCGATTCCGGCAAAAATGAGCCCCACCTCGCCACGGGGAATCATTCCCAGGCCGATCGCAAGACGGTTTGTGTCACGATCCCAAATGGCCAGCGCACACGCCTGTTTGCCCGCAATAGCCGCCAGTGTCAATACTGCGGCGAATCCGAGAATCTCAACCTTGGCAAACGTGGACAAATCGACCAGCATTCCCATCCGCACAAAGAAAATAGGGACTAGAAACGTCGCGATCGGTGCGATCAGTTCCTCAATTACGTGCTCGCCTCGCTCAGTGAAACCCTTGTAATGGATATCATCCAGTATCAACCCTGCCGCAAACGCTCCGACGATCGGTGCGAGGCCGACTTTGCCCGCGATATATGCCAGTGAGAAACAGACCAGAAGCGCGAACGAGAGGAATACGCCCTTTCCTTTTAATACGATGGCAAACCGGAAAAAGTAAGGCAATACCAAAGACCCGATCACGATCGCGCCGACCACGAACAGCACTGACTTGCTGATAATCCAAAGCACCTGCAGTGAGCTTACTCCGCCGTCGCCGCCGCTCGCAGCAGCCGTTATAATTCCCGTAACGACCGCCAGAATCACCAGACCGAGAATGTCGTCGATAACCGCGGCCCCAAGAATAATCTTGGCTTCCCTCGTGTTTATCTTGCCCGTGTCTTTGAGTACCCGCGCGGTAATACCGACGGAGGTTGCGGTGAGCGTCGCTCCGATAAAGACATGGACCAGCGTCCCGTGGTCCGGAATGAACCACGCCCCGACTCCCCATCCGAGGAAAAACGGCGCGATGACGCCAAACGTGGCGACCATGAACGCCGTACCGCCGACCTGGAGCATTTCCTTGACAGTGGATTCGAGCCCCACCTCAAACAGCAGGATAATAACCCCGATCTCAGCCAGTATCTCCAGCACGATGTGGGTCTTGAACGGCTCGAAAACGTCGAATCCCACCAGATGGAGATTTCCGATGACAATTCCCATGACCAGTTCGCCCAGCACAGCCGGAGCGTTGAAGCGCTCGAACAAGTCGCCGCCCAGCTTTGCTGCCAACAGGATAACGACCAGCTCCAGCAACGTGGAGAGGACTTCGCCGCCATGACCACCTTCGCCACTCTCGGAACCGAATGCCAGAGAATGTCCTAGATAGACCGTGATTACGGCGAGAAACAACCACCAGCGACGGCCAGTCAGTACTCGCACGTCAGTTCCTCCTTCCAGGGCCGACAATTTTTCGCGGAATCTAGGGCCATCGCCCGTCCCTGACAAGTGTTTTTGGCCCCGGCCTGACTGCTCATTTACTGCACCGTCGAAAGCCACTGGAACAGCAGAGACAGGCAACGGCTTCAGGTTTTGCCGCGACCTGACGAAAATCATAGTAATATGCAATTGGGCTCGAACCACTCCTGAAGAGGCAAGACGCGCACCTATGCTGTTTTTTCTTGGAGCAATCGTGGTACTGGGGAGCGTTCTGGGCGGGTTTATGTGGCACGGCGGTCATCCACTGGCCCTGAACCAGCCGAACGAGGTGCTGATCATCGGCGGCGCCGCTCTCGGATCCCTGATTATTGCCACCCCGATGCCGGTCATCAAGGCGCTGATCGGCCAACTGAAAGGCGTGCTCGTCGGGGGTGGGTATAAGAAACAAGACTACCTCGACCTGCTCGTCATGATGTACGAGATCTTCAACGTTGCCCGCCGCGACGGCCTGGTCGGTCTGGAAAACCACATCGAGCACCCCAACGAAAGCGAGATCCTCAAGCGGTACCCCAAATTCCTGAAGAATCACCATGCCGTTGCGTTTTTTGCCGATACCATGCGCGTCGTTATCTCCGGTTCCGTGCAGCCTCACGACCTGGAGGACCTGATGGATTCGGATCTTGAGGTCCTGCACGACGATGAGGGACGGCCGTCGGACGCCGTCGGCGCAGTCGCGGACGCGTTACCGGGACTCGGTATCGTCGCTGCCGTTCTCGGTATTGTCATCACCATGGCCCAGCTGGACTCGGGACCTGAAGTGATAGGTCACAGCGTGGCCGCGGCTCTCACGGGGACGTTTATGGGCGTATTGGCCTGTTATGGATTTGTAGGACCGATTGCCCACAGCATGAAGCACCGGGTCAAAGAAAACGGCCAGTACCTGACCTGCATGAAACAGGCGCTGCTTTCCTTCCACAAAGGGGTAGCGGGGGTGATTGCCGTGGAATTTGCCCGCCGCTCGCTGTTCGCCGAAGTGCGGCCCACCTTTCTGGAGCTCGAGGATGCCTGTAATCAGGCCAAACGCAGGTAGCAGCCATGGCTGACAGCGAACAGCCAATCATCATAAAACGTGTCAAAAAATACGGACACGGCCACCACGGCGGGTCATGGAAGGTCGCCTTTGCTGACTTCATGACGGCCATGATGGCCTTTTTCCTTGTGATGTGGCTCGTCGGTCAGTCCGACCAGGTCAAGAAAAACGTCAGTGAGTACTTCCGTGATCCCGGCAAGTATCAGACGAAAGGCGGAGCCGGCGTCCTCAAAGGCAGTGCGTCGGTGTTGAAAAAGGAAGGCAGCTCGGCGAATACGCTCGTGAAGGAAGTCATCAAAAAGGAACATCTCCCCAGCGCCGAGGAACAGAAACAGATGGCCGCCGCCGCGCAGGGAATTCTCCATGAACTGGAAAAACAAGACGCCTTCAAGCGTCTCAAGAAAAACGTCAAGTTGCAGATGACCTCCGAGGGTTTGCGGATTATCCTCAACGAATCGGAAAACGCACCCGCCTTCTTCGAGCCCGGGTCGTCCAAGCTTCTTCAGAAGAGCGCCATAATCCTGGTAACGATCGCCCGCCAGCTCGGCCAACTCCAGAACTCCCTGGTCGTCGAGGGGCACACTGATCGGTCCATTACCGGCGATGCTGCATACTCCAACTGGGAGTTGTCAGCCGACCGCGCCAACGCCGCGCGGCAGTTGATGGAGGTCTCCGGCCTGCGTTTCGGGCAGGTGCGCGAGGTTCGCGGGTATGCGGACAAGATCCCCATGATCGCGCACACTCCGGATGACCAACGCAACCGCAGGGTCAGCATACTTGTGCTGTACGAGTCACGCGAACGGGCGTATGACCAGATGGAAGTTGGTTCGGATCTGATGGCCGAGGTTGGAGACTGAGCTTGACCGCCTACGCCAGGTACTCCGCCGGCAGCGGCACATTCGGCGTCTCGTCTTCCCAGAAGATCGTGAGCACCCACCACCGGTCGTGGTGGTAGACCAGTTGAATGCTGTTGATTCCGCGCGTGAACGGCTCACCACCGTCGGCGAACGACGACTGATAGGTACTCCAGACATGCACGATACCGCCGAACCGCTCGATACGCCGGGTGATTTCTCTCTCGATAAAGCCTCTGCGAAGAAACTGCCCGGCACGCAGTACCGGTTCTGATCGCGTGATAAACCCCTCGATGTTCATGGACTGGACTTCCGGCAGGGCGCCGGGACGACGGGGAATCAGTCTTCCGGAATCGAGAAACAACGAACGCAATCGGTTCCAATTGGGCTCAGAACCGGGCTCGAACGATACCGACTCGTACAACGCGGTGATGATCGCTTCGATCGACCCCACGTCATTCGGGTCCGCAATGAATCGTCTTACCGGACTGCCGGCACTTCCGGTCATACCCCGGGCTCCTTTCCCTGACACCTGTCAACCGTAGTCCTATCGCCGCTAATCATATACATAAGATCGGCAGTGGCAAGACTTTTGGCGAGAAAAGGGGGCACCGAGTTCAGTAGGTGCGGCTGAGCGCGACTTTTTTCTTGGTGTCGAGGACGCGGAACGACTCACCTGAATGCCGGTGTTCCCGCGCCGTCTCGGGAGCCCGTATTACACTTTGCTCAGGGACCGCTCGCCGAAGACCGGGGGCACCGGGCCAAAGGCCACGGCCGCGAACGCCAGTAGTGTCATTATTATCTCTGCTTTTATAACGCCGGCTGATTGAATGCAGAGTGACCGCCATGAGTCAGAGTCTATAAACCCCGTTAACCATCAAATAGCCGCTTGCTAACACAATCTTGACAATTCCTCCCGCGCCGCCACGGTTTGCCATATCTCATCATGCAACATATACTTATGACCCGGGCCGGGATCCCGTCCGGCGGACGCAACGTAGTGTTCTATAGTCCATATTATACGCACCGATACGTCCCGCAAAAAACTTGTCGAATTCGACCGAAATATGTATACTGCTGGCCGCATACCAGTACAGACCCCGGTAAGAAGCTTGCCGGGGGTTTTTGTGTTGGCGCAGTAACGGAGAACAATGAACGATCGAATGGAAACCCGCGCCGCTTCGCGTACCCGACTCGAGTACGTATTCGAACGCTTTATGTCCGGCCGACCCTTCGTTCGGCTGTCACACATGCTCGAGCAATCACAGCCGGGGATTCCCTGTGTCGTCACCGGGCTCGCCGGGTCGTCCACGGCGGTGCTGATCCGCTCGCTTGCCGCCACAGGGAAATCACCGATTCTGGTCGTCACGCAGCGCTCCGAAGAGGCCGGTGACCTGTATGAGGATCTGCTGTTTCTCCTCGGACCCGAACGGGTCGGACATTACCCCTCGCGGCAGATTCTTCCCTACGACTTCCGCGCGCCCGTCGGCGAGATTATGGGAAAACGTATTTCCACGCTGGCCGCTTTGCGCGCGGGCGATCTCGATGTCGTCGTCACGCCTGTTCGAGCCCTGATGGAACCGACTATCCCGCCGGAGAACCTTGCCTCGGCGATGATTGACCTGAAGGCTGGCGACGAGCAGGACATCGATAGCCTGGTCGACAAGCTGGTATCGCTGGGGTTTCATCGTGTACCCCTGGTTGAAGAAGTCGGCGATTTCGCACGTCGCGGTGGGTTGGTGGATTTTTTCACTCCCGGCGCCGAGGCGCCTGTCAGAATAGAGTTTTTCGGCGACGAGATCGAAACCATTCGACATTTTGACGTCGGCACCCAGCGCACTGTCGATTCTCAAAAGCGCATCACCCTCCTGCCTCGACGTGAAATCCCCATCACGCAGGAGACCCTCGAGCAGTATCTCGCCGAGATGCCCGAAGACGACGGGGATTATATCCGTCGACGCTACGTCAATGATCCCGAACTGCCCGGACTGGAATGGCTGGCCCTGCTTTTCGGCATCCCGCAAGGGCGCTTGTCCGACTATCTCCCCCGGGATACGGTGGTGATCTTCGACGGCCACGGAACAATCGGCGAGGAAGCTGACTCCATCCTTGCAGAGGCAGGCTCGCTGCGTGAGCGCCTCGCCGGCCGTCTGCAGCGGCTCCCCGATCCGGACCAGTATTATGTGACGCGGAGTCTGCTGTTTGACCGCCTCGATCAATTTCGACAGATTGACCGCGTTCCCTTCAAGGGGGGACGCGGCGAGATTGTCAGCTTCGACTGCCGCGAGCATCCGGCGCTCGGCTCCCGGTTGGACCTGCTCGGTGAGACCATCCGTGAGTACGAATCGGCCGGCATCACCTATTTCATCGCCACCGATTCCGAGGGACAGGCCGCCCGGCTCGACGAGTTGATCGCCGAGAAAGCCAAGCTCGATACCCGTCCCCCGATCGAAGTCGCTGACCTCAAAGGCGGGTTTGTCTGCCCGAGCGACGGTTATGCAATCCTTACCGACCACCAGATTTTCAGTCGCTATCACCGCCGCGTCCGTCGCAAAAAGTTCAAAGAAGGCGTGGCGATCGCCGACTATTCGTCCCTGAACCACGGTGATTATGTCGTTCACACCGATCACGGCATCGCCCGTTATATCAAACTGGAAACGCTGACAGTGGATGGTCGGAACCGGGATTGCCTGCTGCTGCAGTACGCGGAACAGGACAAGCTGTACGTCCCGATCGAGGAATTCAACCGTGTGTCAAAATACGCGGGAAAGGACAGCGCACCGGCGCTGACACGACTCGGCGGGCCGGGTTGGGATAAACTGAAAGCCCGGACCAAAAAGGCGGTCGCCGATATGGCCGCCGACCTCATTAAGCTGTACGCCGAGCGAAAGTCACAGCCCGGGTTCGCATTCGGTCCCGATACCACCTGGCTCAAACAACTCGAGGCGTCGTTCCCGTTCGAGGAAACACGTGACCAGACAAGGGCGATCGCCGACGTCAAACGCGACATGGAAAAAGATCAGCCGACCGACCGCCTGATTTGCGGCGATGTCGGCTACGGAAAGACCGAAGTCGCCGTCCGGGCGGCATTCAAAGCCGTCGATGCCGGCAAACAGGTTGCCGTGCTGGTACCCACGACTATTCTCGCCCAACAGCATTACGCGACCTTTCGCGAACGTCTGGCCGAGTTCCCGGTACGCACCGAAGTCCTTTCGCGCTTTCGCACCCGCGCCGAGCAGCTTGCAACAGTCGATGGTCTCGCTGCCGGGACCGTTGATCTCGTCATCGGCACTCACCGACTGCTGTCGGCCGACGTTCATTTCAGGGATCTGGGGCTGCTGATCATCGATGAAGAGCACCGATTCGGTGTTCGGCACAAAGAAAAGCTGCGACGGCTCAAGGCGAGTGTTGACACGATTGCCATGACGGCCACCCCGATCCCGCGCACACTGCAGATGTCTTTGATGGGAGCGAGGGATATGTCGATCATCAATACCTCGCCCAAAGACCGCCTGCCGATCATCACGGAGATTGTCGAATTCGACCCGGCCGTCATTGCCACCGGTATCCTCCGCGAAATCGACCGGGGGGGACAGGTGTTTTTCGTTCACAATCGGGTCCAGACGATCGAAGCGATGCACCGCTATCTCAAAAAACTGCTGCCCCAGGTCCAGTTTGCCGTCGCTCACGGCCAGATGCACGAGAAATCGCTCGAGGGTATCATGCTCGGGTTTATGGCTAAGCGATATGACGTGCTGATCTGTACGTCCATCATCGAGTCAGGTCTCGACATCCCCTCAGCCAATACGATTATCATAAACCGCGCCGACCGCTTTGGACTGGCGCAACTGTACCAGATACGGGGCCGGGTAGGACGATCATCGCGGCGCGCCTATGCATACCTGATGACACCGCCGACACGGTTGATGAACGCCGACGCCATCAAGCGGCTTCGTGCGCTCGAGGCGCACTCGGATCTCGGCGCCGGATTCGCCCTGGCCATGCGCGATCTGGAAATCCGCGGCGCCGGGACTATTCTCGGGGCACGACAGTCGGGATTCATCGAAGAGGTCGGATACGACCTGTACAACCGACTGCTCGAAGAAGCGGTCGCCGAGCTCCGCGGACAACCTCTGCAGCGCCTCCCCGAAACCCGCATTGAACTCGATGTCGAGCTCTTCCTCCCCGGGAACTACGTCAATGACAACCAGCAGAAAGTCGATATTTATCGACGGGTCGCGGATTGCCGCAACCTCGACGAACTCGAGCGTCTTCGCGATGAAATCACCGACCGCTTCGGCAAACTACCACCGTCGGCGGTGAACCTCTTCGATGCCGCAGGCGTCAAGATCTGCGCGTCCATGATGGGACTCGAAAAAGTGACCATGCGCGCCGGACGGGTCAACTTGTTCTATGAAGAGCAGCACCGACTCAGTCGCGCCGAGGTCGAGTCCCTGCGCAAGGCTACCGACCAGCCGATGGAGTTCTCCATGCTTGGTCACCCGCGAATCACCCTTGACCTCGGTCAGATAAACCACCTCCAGCGACTCGGCTACCTGCGCGGCGTCCTGAGCAAGGCAATATAGGAACCTGCTCGACTGTTGTGACGTTTAGGCTGTACTTCACGTGATCAAACCCAGGAGGAAATTATGCATCCCAGCATCAAAAGCATGGCCGATCTGTACGCCCTGCACCACCGGATTCTCGAAATGACGATCAAAGGCGTGCAGGAGGAAGATCAATTCGTACGGCCGGTGAACAAGGCGAACTCGATCAATTTCATCGTCGGTCATATCACCTCGATTCGCTTTGCCATCGTGCGCATGCTGGGCGAGCAGATGGAGACGCCCTGGGGAGATATCTACGACCAGGGTAAGCCTGTTCTCGAGAACAGCGCGTATCCCGTGCTCTCCGAAATACTCGTAGAGTGGAAAGCAATTGCCGACCGCCTTCCGGCCCTGCTGGAACGCGCCACCGAGGAACTCCTGTTGAGTGCGGCTCCGTTCGAAGGGCCCGGGCAGGAGAAAAATCTCCGTGGGACCATTGCGTTCCTGCTGACACACGAAGCCGTTCATCTCGGGCAACTTGCCTATATCCGTCGGTTGCTCGGCTACAGCCCCGCCTTTGACCGGTGATGCTTCATCCGCCGAGACATACCTTGTGACCGAAGCAGATGGGTAGAACTTCCAGATGCGATCTTGTATGCGGATCCTAAGCAGTAGGATAAGGGTGGTGGTGACGATGTTGAGGCGGATAAAGGGGCGGAGATTCAAGGATTCACTCGGATTCATCACAGCAGGGCTATCCGAGATCCGATAGAGCGACTTCCCTCTGGTCGACGATATTTAACCCTACTACCGCACCTTGCTGAGTTCAAATTGGCGGGATATGTGCCATGTAAGCCGATTACTTTACCGACTGCCAGGTATTCAGTTAACATTCTCCAAATCTCGACTATCGCTATTCTATGCGACTGCTCTTCTTGAGATTGTGGCGGGCACAAAGAATGCGCACGTTCGCCGCTGTAATACTCGTACCGCCTTTCGAAAAGGGTATTTCGTGATCAAAATGCAATTCGTCCGTCGCTCCACATATGACACACTTTCCTCCGTCGCGCTTCCAGACCTCCATCTTTACATTTGATGGAATAATCCTGCTCCTCACCGGCAAGTCACGCTCCCTGTTCTCTGGTACTCGATCACAAAGGACCAATCTGAACTTGAATACATTACGAATTCCATCACTCACAAACTGATAGTCTATCAATTCAAATAGACCCTTGAAAGACCACACGCCCGAGAGTACTTTTTCGTAGACTTTTACAATCTCGGCTGGTTCGCCACTCCTGAAACGCTGTACTGCTTCGACGAATCGACCATTCTGGGTTAGCCCTCCGTTCTTGGTGAATTGGGGCTGGTCTACGGATTTCGGACTTGGTTCATCAGGCGTTTTCGGTGTATCATGTCCTTCATAGATTATTGTAATCCCATCTGGCAGAATCTCGTCTCTATATGGAGCATTGTTGCGCTGCGACATCAGAATTACACTGTAAGCAGGATTCAGCCGGAAGTTCATGCCCCGCTGCAGGGTCTGCACCTGTTCAGAGTCACACATCTGACGATAGGTGAGAATATCATCTTTCATATCGTTCCTACCCCTTGATTCCGCACGATGGATTCGAGTTGACCTCGAATAAGAAATTACTATAATCCGATTGTGAGACCAAGCGGCTTATGTCTGAAAATCAGAATGAGGAGAATAAGCACTTTGTACAACACGTATGTTCTTGCGATTATTCTGCTGCTCGTCACAGGCTGCAGCCAAAAAGCCGAACAGGCGAAAAAAGCGGACACCCCCGCCGCCACACCTGTCATGGCAACTATATTTGAAGGCGAGAAACACCTAACGAATGTCCGGCAGTTGACGTTCGGCGGCCAGAATGCCGAAGCGTACTTCAGTTACAACGCCGACGAACTGATTTTCCAGGCGATGGTCGACACCATGCAGTGCGACCAGATCTTTCGGATGAATGTCGATGGCTCCAACAAGCGCATGGTCTCGACCGGCAAGGGGGTCACGACATGCTCATTCATTTCACCCGACGGCAATTCAATCATCTACGCCTCGACTCATCTGGGTGGCGACGAGTGCCCTCCCAAACCGGATATGTCGCGAGGCTATGTCTGGCCGCTCTATGATACCTACGACATTTTCAAGGCCGACTCGGACGGCTCCAATCTTGTCCGGCTGACCGATACCCCGGGTTACGACGCCGAAGCAGTCTATTCGCCGCAGGGAGACAAGATTCTGTTTACCTCGGTGCGTTCCGGTGACCTGGAGTTATATACGATGAATCCCGATGGTTCCGGTGTCGAGCAGATTACCGATATGCCGGGCTACGACGGGGGCGCGTTTTTCTCGTACGACGGGAAATGGATTGTCTGGCGCGCCTCCCGGCCGGACGGGGAAGAGTTGGAAGATTACAAGGCGCTTCTGGCGGATGGCCTGATCCGGCCAAGCAAGCTCGAGATATACATCATGAACCTCGAAGAACGGCAGCCGATTCAGCTGACCGATAACGGGGCCGCCAATTTCGCCCCGTATTTTCATCCCGATCAGAAACACGTGATTTTCTGCTCCAACGTTCATTCCGAGAGCGGTCGCGAGTTCGACCTGTTCCTCATCAACCTGGACACCCGCGAAATAGAGCAGGTCACCTACAACGACACGTTCGATGGGTTTCCAATGTTCTCCCACGATGGCACGAAACTGGTGTTTGCCTCCAACCGCGACAACAGCACTCCCGGAGAGACCAACGTGTTTATCGCCGACTGGGTTTGGTGATCAAGCTGACTGCAAGCCATCATCATTAAAGAAGCGGGCGCCCCTGACTCGGGCGCCCGTTTTCTTTTGCCCAAAGGCGACTTTATAGTCGCTGGTCCGGGATCCGCAGCCGTCTTACGATCATGAGCTACCCTGCGATGAATCTGCCGACGGGCGCATTTGCTTGCGCATTTCGGCGGTCAGTCGCCGGGCCCGCACAAGCTGGTTGTCTCGGCTTAAGTTGTTGTCCAATCGCGTCTTAGCCAATTACCCCGGTGTCGAACGCCGCTGCTGTCCGTCACGGCACAGCGTATGCAGTTGGACCCTGCAGCGATAGCAAACTGACAGGAGTGGCAGGAATGTTGGAAGCCAAATATCACCGAGGGTTCTCGCAGGAACGGCTGGGCACCGGTACCGAGCCGAGAGTCCGCCACGACGAGTACGGGCACTATATCATGTCGCTGTCCGAAAACGCGAAAGTCTACTTCGAAGACTTCTACCAGTTTCTGGAGAACACGTACAACCGGGCGCTGGCCGAACGCGATATCATTCAGGCCAAAATCTTCGGGACCACTCCCGCTCAGGGCGAAACCATGGCCTATTACCGCGCCCGACTCGCCATTATCGACCAGCTGCTCAAATCGATCCGGCGCTTCTATACGGATGGCTCCAATTTCGGCGTCATCATGACCCCCTGGTGCTTCGGCACGGTTATGCTGGAAAAAGTCGAGGTGTACAAAGAGCGCATCGGCAGGGGAGAGGTACATGATGCCGACCTGGGCGACTATCCTTTCGACGTCATTCGGTACATCGACGAGATATACAAGGCGACCCTGCTGGAACTCTTCGACTTTCCGGAAGAGGCCTTCCGGATGCGCTGGCAATACTCGGAACTACTGAAACGATATTCCCAGATGCTTTCAGATATAACGACTTCCCTCCAGTCGGTCATCAAGTCGGTCAAGAATCTGGGAGCCTGAAAAAAGCCCCCCTCCCACGGCTCCGAACGCAGTCCGCGTCTCCCGCCCGTCGCCCGGGCGGGAGTTTTTTTAAGCCTTTGCGCCTGTTCTGCCGATACAGTGAACGATACCCGCGAGACGGTTATCGGGGATACGACATGGCATCAACGGCTATCAAAAACCGCACCGAACAGAAATTCATGCCGATCTACCTGGACTCGCTCCGGGTCGATTCGGTCCTCGATTTTGACCTGTACCTGCTGGTGAACAACCGCCTCGTCCTGTACCGGTCCGCCAACCTGCCCTTCACCGAGCGGACCCGACGTAACCTGCTCGAAAACCGCGTCGACCGACTCTTCATAACCAGCGCCAATCGAAGCAACTACCAGCACTACATCGAGCAGAACCTCGAGAAGATCCTCCGCGATCCCTCGGTGCAGGAAGACAAAAAAGCCGGTATCCTGTACGATACCTCGACCAATCTGGTCAAGGAAGTTCTGTCCAACCCGACCTACGGGGAAAACGTTCGCCGATCAAAAGACCTCGTTACCCATACGGTCGAGTACATTCTCAAGGGTCGCGACGCCTTTCTCAATCTGCTGAGAATCACGTCGTTCGACTACTACACGTACACCCATTCGGTCAACGTCTGCACGTTTTCGATCGCCCTGGCCCAGCAACTCGGCTTCAAGGACGAGGAGTTCTTGAACGAACTCGGCATGGGCTCGCTGCTGCACGATATCGGCAAGTCCAAGATATCCGACCGAATACTCAATAAGCGGTCGACCCTGAATCCGATCGAATTCGAAATAATGAAAAAACACCCGCAGTGGGGCGTGGAAATCCTGTCCGAGTCGGATATGATGTCCGATGCGTCATATTATCCCGTCCTGCAGCACCATGAACGCGGCGATCGCCGCGGCTATCCCCATGGGCTGTCGCTGGGCGAGATGCACCTGTACTCCAAGATCGTCGCCATCACCGATTCCTTCGACGCGATGACGACCGAGAGAGTATATCAGCGCGCCATGGATACCTTCCCGGCCATGAAGATCCTGTTCTCTCTCAAGGGCGCCTACGATGAGCGGCTCCTTCGTTCATTCGTCGAACTGATGGGGCCGACCGGTCTGCTCGAGGTCTAATCCCCGGCCGTCGATCCAGCCACGGCGCCCGCGCTGCTCGCGGCCTGCACCGATGCACTCAATCCACGCGCGTTATTTTGGCGCCTCGCATGTGTCCGCAGCCCCCGGCCCGAACGCCACGCTTCCGGCACCTGACACCTCGATATCCGTCCCGCAGACAGGGGGCATATTCGGCCAGGTGTTGCCCAGCGCGCTGACCATCGCCACCGACTCCGAATACACGCATGGTCCGCCCCCCGCGGCAAACGTGTTCCCGCCCGGCTCACCCGCCGTTCCCAGGTCGGGATTGGCGTTCCCGAGAATCTGCACGCAGTACCCGGCGTTCGCCGTAATCGAGGTATTCCGGACAGTCGGAGTCGCCCCCGACATTAACCGTAACGCCGCGTATACGTAAGAACCGACGATCACATTGCTATCGATAAAGGCTGAATGATTGTTGGACGAGATCGCCCGATGCGCATTGCCCGAAAACGCATTGTGGATGATGTTTGCGTCACCTGTGACGTTCTCGATATATGAGCCATCAATGAACTCATTATCGCGGATCAGCGCTACCCCCGTGCAGTTACTGTATACTCCATAGTAGCTCGATGACAGCGTGTTGTCGCTGATAACGGGGTCGCCGCTGCCGAGCAATCGAATGCAGCCGTACTCGCTGCGGAACGTGTTGGCGATTACAGTGCACGTTGCGTCCTCGCTGACAATTCCATAGCGCGTCAGCGCCGTGCTCGGCTGACGGATAAAGAACCCCGTGATCACCGAACTGTCCCCGGCTACCAGCGTCGCCCAGTTTGTACCGTCATAGTCGCCGACCCCGTCGATCCGCACGGTATCGTCTCCGACGCCGCGGTTGACTACGTCGCCGATCAGGGTGATACTGTCCGGGATGGTGATCGGGAAGGTCTCGCCGGACGCGGCATTGTACGTGCCCGGACGCACCTTGATCGAATCGCCGGGCTGCGCCACCGACAACGCGTGTGTAATAGTCTTGAAGCACGAATCTCGGCTACCGCTGTAGCCGTCGCTGCCGGTTGTCACGTCGACATACAGGTCATAGACCGGTTCCGGCTCTCCGCTTGGACCGGACACTTTGTCGTCGTCGTCACTACACCCGGCAAGCCATGCCCCGGCAACCGCCAGCGCAAGCGTCACCAACCCGATCGCCGCCAACCTTCGTCTGCCTCTCATACAACCCTCCTGACCGTGAAATCCCCATGCCACTGATGAATCAAGCTATCGGCCCGTTCACAGGCTCGGCTCGGACTTCCATCGGGCTTACTACGCCCCTGCAAAACCGCCGACTGCCTGCGTACCGGTCGGATTCTCACAGTACGTATTGCACTACCGTTGCGGATTCGTATTGGCGCTCTCGGCGCACCAGTCTACAACGGATGTGAGAGTCTTTACCCGCTGTCGTGCTGTGATTCGAGGGAGACCGTCATCAATGATGAGAAATCGTCGAGACCGACAAGACTCAGATGTAAAATCAATACGGAATAAATCGGACGGATACAAGCAGAAAAACGCCGGTCGTGGAATCGCCGTCAGCGCTATTCTGAATCTGGAGCCGCCGAATCCGGTTCGCCGCCCGCCTCAGCGGCGCGCGATGAGTCCACCGCCAACGCCATCGCTTCAGACAGTGATTTCCGTACATCGAGCACGGCCCGGTGTGACGGACCGGCCAGTGACATCAGAAGAGCCTCGGCCTCACGCAAGGATTCCACCGCGCGGTCATACTGACCGCTCCCCAGAAAGATTTCCCCGCGAAGGACCAGAGACTGGGCCACTTCGGGACTCCCCTCGCCCGGTGTCACTCGAAACACGTCGAGTGCGAGTGACGACAGCCGCTCAGCCTCGGTATATCGTTTCTGACGCAGATACAGCCGCGCAAGATTGTCCATGCAGTATGCCGATGCTACGTCGTCGGGACCGTTAACCTGTTCCACGATCGTCAGCGCCCGCTGGTACACCCGTTCGGCTTCTTGTAACGAGTCGAGCGCGACCAGGCAGACTCCGATACTGTTCAGTGTCTGGGCAACCGAGAGGTTGGCCGGACCTTCAAGCGTGTTGCGGATCTCCAGCGACCGCCGGTACGCCGGCAAGGCTGACTCGCAGTTTTTCAAGGCGCGGTATGCCTCGCCCTGCGTGTAGTACGCGTCGCCGACATGCTGGTCCCGGCTCCCGAGCGTGGCCTCGAGTACGACCGCAGCCCGCGCAAGCGTGCTCACGGCGTCGCCGGGTCGTCGTTTCTCCAGCTGAATCGTCCCGTAATTGTAAAGGGCCGCTCCGAATAGGGTACTGTCGATCGGCGGATGCTGCTCCCAGATCGTGAATATTCGCGTATACAGGCTTTCGGCTTTCTCGATCCGGCCCCAGTTGTACATGAGCGCCGCCAGTCCGTTGAGACTGAGGGCGGTTACCGGATGATCCGGTCCGAGGACGCCCTCGCTCAGGCGAATCGCACTGTCGGCTGCGATCCAGGCGCTGTCAAGCATCCCGATCCTGTCGAAACGGGCCGCAGCCTCGTTGAGCGTTATGACCTGCCGTTCGGTATCAGTCGCCTGTGTGTTAACGGGCGAACCACAGCCCAGAATAAGCAGGGAAAAGCACCATACCCGCGAATAACTGGCTCTCACCGTGATACTCCTCCGTTGAAACTACCTTGGTTATACCGCATCTTCGCCGTTGACGCAACGGAATAGTCGTAGATTCCCCAGCGAGTGCCTCGGTATGCCGCCGCATTTCAACCTTGCAAACCGATGGCCCTCCGGCTATGCTTAAGAGATTGACAAGGAGGTTTCATGAAGCAGGTTATTCAGACCGATACCGCCCCGGCCGCGATCGGACCCTATTCACAAGCCGTCAAGGTGGCCAGCGGCAGCTTCGTCTTTTGCTCCGGCCAGATACCACTTAATCCCGCCACAATGGAAGTCATCGGCAATAATGCCGCCGAGCAGTGCGAACAGGTGATGAAGAACATCGGCGCCGTACTCGCAGCCGCCGGGCTGGATTACGGTGATGTCGTAAAAACCACCATCTTTCTCAACGACATGGCCGACTTCGCCGCCATCAACGAGGTGTACGGACGATACTTCGTCGATAAACAGCCTGCCCGCTCCACCATTCAGGTGGAACGGCTGCCGCTGGACGCCATGCTCGAGATCGAAGTGATCGCCATCGAGAAATGAGTGGCGCGTGTATTGACCGCATTCGCGTAACGTGAAAAAATAATGGTATAATCTACCGTATTAGTCCATTTACGTGACTCTGACAAATGTCTGCCGGTCGGCAAAACGTGTTGTCGGGCATACTGATTGGCAATAAAGGAGTTGTACGGTTGGAGATTCAAAAAAGTGCTTGACAATATCCAAAATCCCGCTTTCTTGCGGGGTCAAATATTGTGAATTCGGTCACATAGTCGGACCGACGAGGTGAGGGTTGAGGCAGCATGACCGAGTATCTTGCGGTTCTTTGTTTTATCGCTGTAGGGACAGGAATAGTCCTGTTTACCTTTTTCTTCTCCCGGCTCATCCGGCCCCATAACCCCTATCCGGAAAAAGATCTCAACTACGAATGCGCCGAGTTGCCGCAAGGTGACTCGTGGATTCAGTTCAACAACCGCTTCTACATCTTCGCCCTCATTTTTGTCATTTTTGATGTTGAGGCCATCTTCCTGTTCCCCTGGGCGGTTGCGTTCGGTCAACTGGGGCTGTACGCGCTGGTTGAGATGGTCATCTTCATTCTGATCCTTATGTTCGGTCTGTTTTACGCCTGGAAAAAAGGAGCCCTCAAGTGGGTGTGATAAAGAAGATTCCGGTGTATGCCGAGCGCATTCCGGGCGGTTCGATTGTGACGACCAGTCTGGAGGCGGTGTTGCATCACGGCCAGGCGTCCTCGTTGTGGTACCTGCTGTTTGGAACCGCCTGTTGCGCTATTGAACTGATGTGTACCGGCGCGTCGCGCTACGATTTCGACCGTCTCGGGATGATCTTCCGCGCGTCGCCGCGTCAGTCCGACCTCATTATAGTAGCCGGCACGATCACCAAGAAGATGGCCCCCCGCCTCCGCCGCCTGCACGATCAGATGGCCGAACCGCGCTACGTTATCGCCATGGGCGGCTGCACCATCAAGGGCGGTCCGTTTTACTACGACTCCTATGCAGTCGAAAAAGGCGTCGATCATATCGTACCGGTCGACGTGTATATCCCCGGCTGTCCGCCCCGTCCCGAGTCCTTGCTCGAAGGATGTCTGACCCTGCAGAAGAAAATCAAGCAGCAGAAGCTGAGTGACTGGCAGAAGTAAGATGACGCACGACGAAGTCAAGACCTGCATACAAAATACGTTCAGCGGCAAACTGACTCTGCTGGATACCGGGCGTGCCGAGCCGGTGTTCGAGGTCAAAGCCGCCGACCTTCGCGATGTGGCCCGGGCGCTTCGGGATGATCCGACACTCCGATTTGACTACCTGTGCAACCTTGGCGGTACCGACACCGGCGAGCGCCTCGAGGCCCACTATCATCTCGCGTCCGTTGCCAACGGCAACCGCGTGGATCTCAAGATCTTCCTGTCCTACGAAAATCCGTCCGTGCCGAGCGTCCGTGATATCTGGCCCGCCGCCAACTGGTACGAGCGCGAGATGTGGGAGCTGTTCGGTATCAATGTCGAAGGACACGACAATCTGACCCGATTCCTTCTCCCCGAGGACTGGGATCAGGGGCACCCGATGCGCAAGAACTGGGATGCGCCCGACTTCGTCCGTTTGCCGGAGTTTGAAGCATGAGCACGCTTCGCACCGAAGAATTCACCGTCAATATGGGGCCGCACCATCCGTCGACCCATGGCGTCTGCCGTTTGATTTTGACGATGGATGGCGAGCGGGTGGTCAAAGTCGAGCCCGTGATCGGCTACCTGCACCGCGCGATCGAAAAGATCTGCGAAAACCGTACCTATGTGCAGTGCATCCCCATCCTCGATCGCTTTGAGTACGTCACCGCCATGTCGTGCAACTATGTCTTCTCGCTCGCGGTGGAAAAACTCGCGCAAATCGAGGTTCCCGAGCGCGCCGAATATATCCGGGTGATCATGCTTGAACTGAACCGGATTGCCTCGCACCTGCTCTTTTACGGCGTCACCGCGATGGACATCGGCGCCCTGACGCCGTTTCTGTACGGTCTGCGCGAGCGGGAGCTGATTGTTGACCTGTTTGAGATGACCTGCGGACAACGACTGACCTACAATTATATACGAATCGGCGGTGTCTCGCGCGATTTGCCGCCCGAATTCGTCCCCAAATGCCGCGAGGCCGTCAAGATCATATCCGGGAAAATGTCTGACTACGAAGGACTGCTTAACGAGAACCCGATCTGGAAAGTGCGCAACCAGGGTGTCGGCGTCCTGTCGGCGCAGGATGCGGTTGCCTACGGCGTGTCCGGCCCGGTTCTTCGCGCCTCAGGCGTCAACTACGATATCCGCCGGAACGACCCCTACTCGATCTACGACCGGTTCGACTTTGACATACCGGTTCACCACAACGGCGATTGCTACGACCGATACCTCCAGCGCCTGGCGGAGATCAAGCAGTCGCTGCGCATTATCACGCAGGCCCTCGACGGACTTCCGGAAGGGGAGATCCAGCCCAAGAAGAAGATCAACGCCATTACGTTCAAACCGCCGGCCGGTGAGGTGTATGCGCGAATTGAAAACTCCCGTGGCGAACTCGGCGTGTATGTTCTTTCCGACGGTACCACCAAGCCCGTGCGGGTGAAGACCCGGGGCGGTTCATACAATCAGTTGCAGGCTCTGCCCATCATGATCAAAGACTGCCTTATTGCCGACCTGGTCGCCGTTTTTGCCTCGCTCGATATCATTATGCCGGAGGTTGACCGGTAGTGGAACTCTACGGCATTTTCACCTGGATGTACGGACTTCTGGCCGATACGGGCCTGCCCGAACCCTGGCTGACAGTCGTGGTATACGCCGGGCTCGGCGCCGTCATGTTCGGCGTCCTGTCGGTCCTGGCCCTGTTTCTGGTGTGGTGGGAGCGCAAAATCGCCGGCCATATCCAGCAGCGCTTCGGTCCGATGCGCACCGGCTGGCACGGCTGGTACCAGACTATTATGGATGCCGTCAAGCTGCTGCAGAAGGAAGACATCCGCGTCGCCACCCGCGATCGGGCGGTCTTCTTCTGGGCGCCTGTCCTCTGCTTTGTGGCCGCGTACCTTGCCTATGTCGTCATCCCGTTTGGCGAGAACCTCTGGGTAGCCGACCTCAATGTCGGCATCCTGTATATCATCGCCGTGACCACCTTCACGGTTATCTCGCTGCTGATGGCCGGGTGGGGATCCAATAACAAGTATGCCCTGCTGGGCGGCATGCGCTCCGCGGCTCAGGTCGTCAGTTACGAGGTTCCGATGGCGGTGTCGATCATGACGATCGTGCTGTTCGCCGGGTCGCTCTCGATGGTGGACATTGCCAACGCGCAACAGGGGAATGGCATTTTCAACTGGTTCATCTTTAAACCGCCGTTCGGGATCATCGCGTTTCTGACCTATATCACGGCGGCTACCGCCGAAGCAAACCGCACGCCGTTCGATATCCCCGAGGCGGAGCAGGAACTGGTCGCCGGTTACAACGTCGAATACTCCGGGATGAAGTTCGCGATGTTTTTCCTCGCGGAGTTTGTGAACCTGTTCACCGTGTCGGCGATTGCGACCACGCTCTTTTTCGGCGCCTGGCACGGACCGCTGTTGCCGTCCTGGATCTGGTTCCTGCTGAAGACGTTCGCGGTGGTGCTGTTGCTGATGCTGTTTCGCTGGACCTTCCCGCGTCTGCGGGTCGACCAGTTGATGGAATTCGCATGGAAGTTTCTCGTGCCGCTCACGTTCGCCAACCTGATTCTGGCCGGTTGGATGAAATACGCCGGGTGGCACTGGTAATAGAGGATACGGTCCGATGGGTGTCTTGAAAGACTTCTTCAATCTGGTCAAAGGGATGACGATCACCGGGAAACATCTCGGCCGTCACGCCATCACGATCCAGTATCCTGAACAGAAGATGCAGATGTTCGAACGCTCCCGCGGCGTCGTCGTGCTGCTGTCGGACAAGGAAACCGGCGAGTTGAACTGCACCATGTGCATGCTGTGCATGCGCGCCTGCCCGACCGCCGCGATTCAGATAGACGCTCCGCGCGACGAGAACAAAAAGCGCCAGCTCAAGTCATTCGTCGTCGACAACACCCTGTGCTGTTACTGCGGTCTGTGTGAAGAGGCGTGCAATTTCTCGGCCATCAAGCTGGCTCCCAAGTACGAATTCTCGACCTGGAACAAGGAAGACCTCGTCTGGGACACGAGGAAACTGCAGGAAATGGGTCGCGACGTTCCGTACGAAGACACGCGCAAGAAAAAACCGGCCGCTGAAAAGACGACCGCGAAGCCCGCCCCCAAAGCGCCGGCAGAGCCGATACCGGCCGACGCCGCGGCCAACCCCGGTCAGCACGGTACCCCGGCCGACACGCCCGCACCCCGGCCCGACAGCGATCCGGCGCCGGATACCACGCCCTCGGATGACGACAAGAAAGGAGACGCCTGAGCATGGATGCCTCCGTCGGTCCGGTGTTCTGGATTGTGGCGGCCGTCACCATCCTGTCGGCAATCGCCGTCGTATCTCTGAAAAATATCTTCCATTGCGCTTTGTTTCTGATCCTCTGCCTGTTTTCCGTCGCGGGGATTTTCATCCTGCTGCATGCGGAATTTCTCGCGGCCGCACAGGTCCTCATCTACGTCGGCGCCGTGGCGATACTGATGATCTTCGCCATCATGTTGACCTCCAATCTCGCTTCCCGAACGATCAAGCAGGTCAACCGGCACGCTCTGCCGGCCCTGTTTGCCTGTGTGCTCTTTGTCTTTGTCGTGATCGGTCTGATCTACAAGAGCAACGTCTGGAATTGGGCCAAGCAGGGACTGCCCGACGACAACGTCCTGACCATCGGAAAACTGCTGATGACGAAGTATATGCTTCCCTTTGAGGTCGTGTCGGTGCTGCTGCTGGCAGCCCTGATAGGCGCCGTTGTCCTCGCGCGGGGGGAGAGATCCTGATGCATCATTATCTCTATCTTGCCGCAATCCTCTTTGCGATCGGCCTGTTCGGCGTCATAACCCGACGCAACGTGATCGGGATCCTCATGTCGCTTGAACTGATGTTTAACGCCGTCAATATCAATCTCGTTGCCTTCAACAAATATATGGCCGGGGAACCGCTGGCCGGCCAGTTGTTCGCCATCTTCATCGTCGTCGTCGCCGCCGCCGAAGCTACCGTCGGCCTGGCCATCGTCCTGCTCGTCTATCGAAACTGGCGCGGCGTCGAAACCGACAACTTCAGCGTGATGAAGTGGTAGGGATACGATCATGACACAATATGCATACCTGATCGCGCTGGTTCCGCTGTTCTCGTTCGTCATGATCATCTTCTTCCTGCGATGGAACGAGAAGCTGTCTGCCGGATGGTCCATCGCCTCGATCCTGACTTCGTGGCTCATGTCGCTTGCGGTCCTGATCGAAACACTCGGACGACACGGCGTACCGTACGAGTCGTATTTCTATCTGACGACCTTTAAAGGCATCAATTTCGAAATCGGCATTCTTATCGATGGTCTCACCGCCGTCATGCTGATGGTCGTGACCACCGTCGCGTCGTGCGTTCACATTTACTCGCTCGGCTACATGAAGGACGATCCCCGCTTCAGCCGGTTCTTCAGCTACCTGTCGCTGTTCTGCTTCTCGATGCTGGGGCTGGTGCTCGCCAACAACTTCTTCATGATTTTCATCTTCTGGGAGCTGGTCGGTCTGACGAGCTACCTGCTGATCGGGTTCTGGTTTGAGAAGAAGTCCGCTTCCGATGCCGGCAAGAAGGCGTTTATCACGACCCGCATCGGCGATCTCGGGTTTATTGTCGGTCTGATGATGGTCGGCGCGTACGCCGGCACGTTCAACTACGGCGGCGTGTTCGAGAAAGCGTCGACCGGCCAGATTCCGACCGCGGTGCTGACCGTCATGGCCGCCTTCATCTTCTGCGGCGCGATCGGAAAGTCCGCCCAGTTCCCCCTGCATGTCTGGCTGCCGGATGCAATGGAGGGCCCCACCCCGGTCTCGGCGTTGATCCACGCGGCCACGATGGTGGCGGCCGGTGTATACCTGGTCGCTCGCTCGATGCACCTCTATGTCGGTGCGCCCGACGCCGCGATGTTTGTCGCGACGATCGGCCTGATAACCTCTTTTGTCGCGGCTACCATCGGGCTCGTCCAAAACGACATCAAACGCATCCTCGCATACTCGACTGTCAGCCAGCTCGGCTACATGATTATGGCGCTCGGTCTTTATGGGTACGATGTCGGTATGAATCCGCACGCTCATTCCGCCGGATTCTATGCCGGCACGTTTCATCTCATGACACACGCCTTTTTCAAAGGCCTGCTGTTCCTTGCTGCCGGGTCCGTGATCCATGCCGTCCACACGAACGACATCCAGGAGATGGGCGGCCTGCTCGGTAAGATGAAAACAACCAGCGTAACGTTTATTCTCGCGTCGCTCTCCATCGCCGGTATCTTCCCGCTGGCCGGGTTCTGGTCGAAGGATGAAATTGTCGCCACAACCCACGGTCATCCGATTTTCAACATCCTGACGCTCGTCATCGCTTTTATGACGTCGTTCTATATGTTCCGGCTGTGTTTCCTCACCTTTTTCGGCAAACCCCGCGACCATCATCGCCATGAACACGCCCATGAGTCCCCGCGGGTGATGACGTGGCCGCTTGCCTTCCTCGCCTTTCTGGCGGTAACGGCCGGGTGGGTCGGCATTCCGACCCTGCATGGATTCAGTTCGTTTGTATTCCACGGCGAACCGTACCACACCAGCTTCCACTGGGATGTGATGATCATCTCGACCATCGTCGCGGTTGGCGGCATCGGCCTGGCTTACCTGATCTATTACAAACAGGCAATCTCCGCCGATCGGCTCGCCGAACGGTTTCGTCCTATTCACACCTTCCTGTACAACAAGTGGTACTTCGACGAACTGTACTCACTCATCATCATCCGACCGATTCTGGCGTTCGGACGCTTTCTCTGGACTTTTGATGCGCGGATAGTCGACGGCGCCGTCAACGGCACGGCCTGGCTGACTATCGTCTGGTCTGATATCAAGATGTGGTTTGACACATGGATCATTGACGGCGCGGTGAACGGATCCGGCTGGCTGGTGCGCCAGGGCTCCGCCATGCTGCGGCTGATTCAGAACGGCGCGGTGCAGTATTACGCGCTGTTTATACTGGCCGGTGTACTCGTTTTTGTGGCCTACAAATATGAAGCGGTGCACGTCGCGCTCGATTGGCCGTGGCTGTCCATCATCATTGTCGTCGCCCTGATCGCTCTTTCGTTCATGGCGAAACGGTCGGCCGGCCGTGAGGCGGCCGCCGAAACACAAACGGAAAAGTAGGTACCCTTCTGGGAGGCTCGAACATACAATGCTCAGTTCGCTGATATTCATTCCGCTGGCGGGAATGCTCCTCGTGATGCTGCTGCCCAAAAACGCCAAATGGGCCATCCGATGGACTTCGGTCGCCGCGAGTATCCCCCCGCTGGTCGTCTCTTTCTGGCTGTTGTACGATTACTACATCAACCACGCTTCATCAGCGGCGATGGCGTTTGTGGAAGGCCCGTTCAACTGGATCCCGTTGCTTAACGTGCAGTATTACCTCGGCGCCGACGGCATCTCTGTGCCGCTGCTGGCGTTGACCGGCCTGTTGAGCACCATCTCGTTGCTGGCCTCGTTCGGGATTGAAAACCGCGTCAAGGAGTACTTCGCATTCTTCCTGCTCCTGGAATCGGGCATGATGGGCGTGTTTGTCGCGCTGGACTTCTTCCTGTTTTACATCTTCTGGGAAGTCATGCTGGTGCCGATGTATTTCCTGATCGGGGTGTGGGGGGGACCGCGCAAGGAGTATGCGGCCATCAAGTTCTTCCTGTATACCTTGTTCGGCTCGATTTTTATGCTGGTGTCCATCCTTATCCTGTACTTCACCTCCGAGCCGCACACCCTCAATATGATGGAACTGATCGAGTCCGGATCAAACCTGCCGCACACGCTCCAGCTGGTTTGCTTCGCGTTCTTCTTCATCGCGTTTGCGATCAAAGTCCCGGTCTGGCCCTTCCATACGTGGTTGCCCGACGCGCACGTCGAGGCGCCCACCGCGGTGTCGGTGATCCTCGCCGGCGTCCTGCTGAAAATGGGCACATACGGTATGCTCCGGATCAGCTGGCCGATGTTTCCTGATGCCGTGCGCTACTTCTCTTTCTGGATCGCCCTGCTCGGCGTGATCGCCATCATTTACGGCGCGCTGGTGTCCATGGCGCAGAAGGACCTCAAAAAACTCGTCGCGTATTCCTCGGTCTCCCATATGGGCTATTGCATGCTGGCGCTGGGCGCCATCACGTCCGTGCAGGCCATCGCCGGTTGCATGTTCCAGATGATCTCTCACGGCTTAATCACCGGCGCCCTGTTCCTTTTGGTGGGCGTGCTGTATGACCGCGCCCACACCCGTGAAATCGCACTGTTCGGAGGGCTCGGCTCCAAACTGCCTATCTACACCGGCATCATGGTCTTTTTCTCGATGGCGTCGCTCGGGCTCCCCGGCATGTCCGGGTTTGTCTCCGAGTTTATGATCTTTGTGGGCTCCTTCAGCGCCCTCAACAAAGTCATGGTTGGTATCGCCGTGCTGGGCGTGGTCCTGGGAGCCGCTTACATGCTTCGCATGGTGCAGAATGTCTTCCTCGGAGAATTCAACCTCTCCAGGTGGGGCGGATTGACCGAAATCAACTTCCGAGAGATAGTGACGGTGGCGCCGCTGATGGTGTTCACCCTGTGGATCGGCCTGTATCCCAAACCGCTCAACGAGCTGATGCAGGCTACGCTCGAACACCTCGTGACCCTGATGGCGCGGTAAGGATGTATGGACTTCCAGCTTCCTCCAGTTAATCTGCGCGTGATGGCCCCCGAGCTGGTGCTGTTCGTCTGGGCGCTGGCGACCATTGCGTACGACCTGCTGACAAAGCGCCGCTCGGGAACGACCACCGGTTACGTCGCGATGCTCGGTCTTCTGGTGACCGGTGTCGTATTGGCGGTGACGCCTGAAGGCGCCGGTTTTGGCGCCATGTTCTATAACGACGCCGGCTCGCTCTTCTTCAAGGTCATCTTTATCGGGGCGGCGTTTATGGCGATCGGATCCTCATTCGGATCACTCGAACAGAGAATCCAGCACCATCGCGGCGAGTTCTTCGGGCTGATCATGCTGTCGACTGTCGGCATGATGTTCCTGGCGTCCTCCAACGAACTGCTGTCGCTCTACATTGGACTGGAACTGACCACTATCCCGCTCTTCGTGTGCGCCGCCTTCTTCAAGGACAACCGGCTGTCAGTTGAGGCGGGCGTGAAGTACCTGATTGTCGGCGCCTTTTCGTCGGCGCTGCTGCTGTACGGGATCTCCTTCCTTTACGGCCTGTCCGGTACGACCGACCTGCTCCAAATGCGCGTCAACATAGCGACCACGCACCTGACGTTCCGCGAAATCGGTCTGCTGCCCATGCTTGGTATCGTGCTGCTGGTTGCCGGCCTCGGCTTCAAGCTTGCGTTGCCGCCGTTCCATCAGTGGGCTCCCGATGTCTATGAAGGCGCGCCGACTCCGGTCGCCGCTTTCCTGTCGGTCGGTTCGAAGGCCGCCGGCCTCGTCGCCTTCGCCAAAATCATGATTAATGGTCTTCAGGTCTTCTACGAGCATGTCATGGCCCCCAATGACTGGGGCGTACTTGTCGGCGTCCTGGCCGCGGCCGCAATGATCTGGGGGAACGTCGCGGCCGTCCGGCAAACCAACATCAAACGCATGCTTGCGTTCTCATCGATCGCACAGGCCGGCTACATCATGATCGGCATGCTGGCCCTCAATGATATCGGGCTGGCGTCCGTTTCATTCTACATGTTCACCTACCTCTTCGCAAACATGGGCGCGTTCGCCGTGGTGGCGATCTTCGAGGACAAGACCGGCTCGACCCAGATCAGCAGCTACGGCGGCCTCGCTCGGACTGCGCCCTTTTACTCCGCCTGCATGTCGGTCTTTATGCTGTCACTCGCGGGCATTCCCCCGCTGGCGGGATTTTTCGCCAAATACTACGTCTTCGCCGCCGCCATCAAGATGGCCGGATCGAATGAGGTGCATACCTGGCTGTACTGGCTGGTGGGAATCGGACTGATCACGTCCGTCTTCGCGCTGTACTACTACGCCAACGTGATCAAGACGATGTATTTCGCCACCGAGGAGTCGCCTTACGCGCTGCCGATGTCAATGCCGGGTTTTGCCGTCGTCCTGATCGGGCTGGTGGGCGTTATCCTTTTCGGCCTCTATCCGAGCCCCATCATGGAATTCGCCTCAGGCATCCCCGCGGCGTTCGGCCTGCTGGTACCCTGACGCCCATGAATCTCGTTGACAGTAACCGGCAGGCCCGATATTTTCCGATCGGACGCAGAATGCGCGGGCTGGCCGGATGAACATCATTCGCTCACTACTTGACATCATCAAGCGGTACTTCGTCAGCGGCGTACTGATCGTCGTTCCGCTGATTCTGACCTACCTCATTCTGCGCCTGTTTTTCGATGCGGTTGACGGCATTCTCGGACCGGTCATCCTGAAGATTTTCGGATACTACGTTCCGGGGCTGGGGCTGGTCGCCACGCTGTTGCTGATTTTGCTGGCCGGTGTGATTACGCGCAACTTCATCGGCGCTCGTCTCTATGATTACGGTGAGCGCGTGCTGGTGCGGCTGCCGCTCGTGCGGCCGATCTACTCGTCGGCCAAGCAACTGCTGCAGGCCATGACCGCGACGCAAAACGCCGGTTTCAGCGAGGTGGCCCTCGTGGCGTACCCGCGAAAAGGATCGTACTCGATGTGTTTTGTGGCCGGACGAACGCAAATGGAGCAAGACGGAGCGATGGTCGATTCCATTATCGCCTACGTGCCGTCAACCCCGACGCCCGTTTCAGGTATGGTTGTGGTTGTGCCCGAAACCGATGTCATTCTGCTCGATATGACCGTCGAGGAAGGTATTAAATTCATTGTCTCCGGCGGCGTCGCGTCGCCTGCGATACTGCGACGTCGCGCGCCCGGTGGACAATCCGCAGACAGTGAGGATAAATCGTGAAACTGGCCAATCTTCTGATGGAACGTCGGATCAGGCTCGGCCTCCGCGCCACCACCAAGGACGAGGCGGTTCGCGAGTTGCTGGACATGCTCAAAGCCGAGGGAGTGTCGTTCGGATACGACGCCGTCCTCGAGTCTGTCCGCGAACGCGAAGAAATCGAAAACACCTCGTACGGCCACGGCTTCGCGTTTCCCCACGCCCGTACCGACGCCGTCTCCGAGTTGTTCATCCTCATAGGCATCTCCCGGCCCGGTATCGTCGAGACCGGCGTCCCCGAACCCGTGCACGTGGTCTGCCTCCTGCTTACCCCGTCCCATATCGCCAAATTGTATCTCCAGACCCTCTCCGGGCTGGCGCGTCTCGCGCGAACGACGTCAATACTCGATCGCATCATGAAGATCGAATTGCCTTCCGATTTCATCAAACTCGTCTCCGACACCGGCGTTTCCATTGACAAAGAACTCTCGGTCCGCGATGTCATGCGCTACAAGGTGGCCAGCGTTACACCCGATGACACGCTCAAGGACGTGGCCAACGCCATGTTCCGCTACCGCCTCTCGGCGCTGGCCGTCGTTGACCACAGCAATCGCCTGGTTGGCGTGATCAACGACCGCGACCTCATCAAGGCCGCTCTGCCGGATTACAAATCGCTCATTTCGAACCTGAATTACTCTATCGATGTCGAGCCCTTCGAGGAGCTGCTCAAACAGGAAGACAAAATCAAAGTCTCCCAGCTCTACCGCGAGGATTACGAAACCACAACCCCCGATACCCGCATCGTGGAAGTGGCCGCCATGATGATTTTCAAGGACGTCAAGCGCGTCTTTGTCATCGAGGAAGGCAACCTCGTCGGCGTGCTGCTCCGCAAGGACATCGTCAATATGATCATCCGGGGCTGACCCCGGCTTACATCCAAATGCGAACGGCGCGAGCGATCGTCATCGATCGTCTCGCGCCGTCTGTGCTTTGGTCGTCCGCTGCGCTAGTCGGCCTGGCCGGGCTTTTCACGGAAGCTGATCCGGGGGAACGGATTGACGATGGCGCTCGCAATATTGGTCAGGTGGGCGTTGATCCGCTTGAGGTACCGGGCGTACAACGCCACGGACACCGCGTCACCGACGCTCAACTGCGGACTGCCGCTCTGGACCAGTTCCGATACGATACCCTCCGCCTCCTTGCCGAACTGGTCTTCCGCCCGCATGATTTCTCTCGCTGCATCCTTGTTTTGCTCTCGAAGCACCGGCACGATCATGTCGAAATGCTGTTTGACAAGCGCCTCCAATTTGACAAGCGTCTGCTCAAACGGCCCGCCGTGCAGCTTCGCCTGGTGAAGCTTCGCCAGGTCGACAATGTTCTTCGTGTAATCCCCGATTCGCTCGACATCGACAACCACCGACACCAACACCATCCCCGGAACGAGATTTGCAATGCCGGCGATCGTCAAGTGCGTAAGGACGTTCCGGCGCACCTCCCGCTCGTACTTATTGATCCGGCGGTCCATCTGCCTCACATCGAACGGCAGCTCGTTGGTGTTGCTGTCGCGAAGGCTGTCACGCGACGCCTGGTACATCTGGCGGTCGAACTCCAGCATCTTGACCGTGGTGTCAAACGCCGTATCGAGCAGGTTCTCTGAACTGAACAGCTCCTTGAATTTCTTGAACATCGAACCTCATCCCGCGAAATAGATTATGACTGCCGGAATAATAAAAAACACTGTCGCAATATACAAGATCGGAACCAGCCTGCTTCGCTGCGTCCACTTTGCCAGCGTCTCCGCAAGGAATATCGGAACTCGTTTCAACGGCCAGAATATCACGATCCCGTACGCGTTGAAGAGCAGGTGCGCGAACGCGATACTGACCGCCTCGTGCGACCCCACCGCCAATGACGCCAAAAATGCCGTCACCGTCGTCCCCACATTGGCCCCCAGCACGTAAGGGAAAATCTGGTGCATCGACAGCACACCCGCGCCAATCAACGGCACGATCAACGATGTCGTGATCGATGACGACTGCACCAGAACCGTCAACACGATCCCCAGCAAAAATCCCAACGCACTGTTTCGGAACACGTACCGATCGAAGAATCGCTCAACCTTCGACAGCACCATATCCTTCAGGACGACGACGATATAACGAAGCGCCACGAACAACATCACCAGCGCAACAACCGCCACCACCCACCCGTTGTCCGCCAAAACGTGCGCGAGCGTGGTGCAGACGGGATTGGTGATATCGGCGATCGGCGACGTAAACGTCAGCCCCCCCGTTCCCCGAAACAGCTTCTCCACCACGTGCGAAGAATAAGAGATTATCCCAAACGCTCGTTCCAGTGGAAACAGAACAATCACCGTACAGATATTGAAGAAATCATGGACGGTCGATCCGGCGAATGCCCGCCGGAACTCATCGCCGCGCGAAATATGCGCCAGCGACACCAGCACGTTTGTAATCGTGGTTCCGATATTTGCGCCCATGATAATCGGGACGGCGTTGTCAAACGAAAGGGCCGCTGTGCCGACCATTCCCACCACTATCGATGTTGTCGTCGACGATGACTGTATGATGGCCGTCGATAGAAGCCCTATCATCAAGCCCACCATGGGATTCGAGGTCGCCTGCAGAATCGACTCCGCCACCCCCTTGCCCATCAGCTTGAACGCCGCCCCAAGCATAGTGATGGACAGCATGAACATGTACAAAAGACCCAGAAGAATGAAAACGCGAAGAACCAGTCCCCACGGACTGGATGCTGAAGACCTCGGATCAGGGACGGTCGCGGGGTGAGCCGCCATTACACTACCAGCAAATCCTAACAGAATCTTGACAATTCTCGGGCCAATATACCCCCGACCGCCCCCATGTCAAGCGCTATAACCAATTCCCATCAGATTGCGATCCGTCGCGCTATTGCATTGAAAGACTGTCGCTTACGGGTGCGAGTCAGGACCGGACCGAGGTTATTGGACCACCCCACCACATCCCGATGCAAAAGGAAATGTGGCAGAAACTGTCCGGCATCAGCACGTGCTTCAAACGCTGCGACGCGGAAACCGCAAAACCGATTTGTAACCGATATACAATAGTGAAGCGACCACTGTGCGGCCTGCGACACGAATCCGGATCCCGACACCGCCGGCCGCCGGCTTTTCCGGACATCTGTGCCTGACATGCACATCTGGGCGTGGACGGCGGGTCCAACCGGAAATCTAAATTGACATAAAGGCAGCCACCGCTATATTGCCGCAACGAGTAACGAATGAACACTCTTCTCAACAAGTTTATCGAGTCTGTCCGGCGGCTTGTGGTGCTGGTGACGGTAGCTGCCCTCGCGCTGTGCGGTGCCACCGCCGCCGAACGCCAGGCTGCCCTGATTGCCGCGCAGCAGATCCAACAAGCCGGTACGTCACCAACCGCCGATCTGCTGGAACCCTCTGGGGACGAAGCTCCGGGGGGAGAGATGGCTCCCGGCAAGTCCCTCAACGTTGAACCGTCGGGCTGGCTTGTCCCGCTGGGCGTTCACAAGACCGGTAACGATGATCTCCGGACGGCGATTGCCTCGACGATTACCTCCGGCGTCAGGGCCCCCGAGGCCGCCCGACCGAACCTCCCTGCGATTGCGACGTCCTCTCACCAAATCAGTTCATCGCTTGGTCGCCAGTTTACGCTGGTCGGAGCCAAGCCGTCCGGCACAAGCTAAACCGCCGACTCACCGTACTCCCCGACTCGTCCGACTGTTCGCCCCGTAACAACCCGTGTGATTGTGGACATGCGACAGCCGAACCTCTCGGGAGCCGGAGGGCGGCGCCCTCGACCATCACTTCGACAACAACTGTATTGAACGATAACGTACGAAAGGACCGTGTATGTCTTCACAAAAGTGGCGACTGGGACTCACCGCCATCATGATTGTGCTGGCGCTGATCGCGTTCTGGGACACGTTCCGGCTGTGGACGATGTCCAACGAGGAAAAGGCCGCCATGCAGGCGGAGAACCCCGATGAGTTGCTCTCCCTCCAGCAGAGCGCTATCCGCCTCGGCCTTGATCTCCAGGGCGGTATTCACGTCGTGCTGCGGGTCAAAACGGAAGAAGTTGACGAAGCTGCCCGCGATGGCGCCGCCGACCGCGCCATCCAGGTGATCCGCAACCGCGTCGACGGGCTCGGCGTCGCCGAACCCGTAATCCAGAAACAAGGCAACGAGCGCATCATAGTCGATCTGCCCGGTTACACCGACCCCGAACGGGCGGTAGAACTGATCGGCCAGACCGCCGTCCTCGAGTTCAAGCTGCTCGAGACGATCGACAACGCCAATCTCATTCTCGCGCGTATCGACTCCGTTGTCGCCGCCTACGAGGCGACCCACGGGCGGGATGCAGGCGAGTCTCAGGCCGCACCTGAAGAGTCGACTCCGATCGAGACGGCCGCCCCGGACTCGACGCGGAAAGACATCCTGGCCGAGCTGATGGGCGACTCCGCCGCGGATACCATGGACTTCGGCTTCGACGAAAGTATCGACGTGATCGACGAAGAGCACCCCTTCACCGCAAAACTCGAAATGGCCCTGTACAACAACAACACGGGCATCAACTGGCCGGGCTATTCCGTCTCCAAAGATGACCGGCAGCGCCTCGAGCGCTGGTTGAACCTGCCGGAAGTACAGCGAGTGATTCCGATCGACGTGCAGTTCGGGTTCTCCACCCGCTCCGAGATCCGGAACCAGCGCGAAGTCTACGAGCTGTACCTGCTCAAGCGTAAAGTAGAGTTTGTCGGGCGGTTCCTCGAAGACGTGCGGTTCGGCCGCGACGAATACAACAAGCCCAAAGTCGACTTCCAGCTGTCCGGCGATGGCGCCGCGCGGTTTGCCGATTTGACCGGCCGCAACATCAATAAGCCCCTCGCCATCGTGCTCGACAACAGGGTGGAATCGTCGCCTTTCATTAGCTCCAAGATCCGCCGCAACGGTACGATCACCATGGGTTCCTCGGCAACCATCGAGGATGCCGTGAACCTCGAGATCGTTCTGAAAGCGGGATCACTGCCGGCCCCCGTAGAAATCATCGAGAAAAACGTCGTGGGCGCGACCCTCGGCGCAGACTCGATCCGCAAGGGGTTCTACTCCTCGCTGTTGGGGCTGGTGCTCGTCCTGCTGTTTATCGGCGTTTACTACCGCGTATCCGGCCTTATCGCCGACATGGGCCTGATTTTCAACATCTTCTTCCTGCTGGCGGTCCTGGCCGGACTCGGCGCGACTCTAACCATGCCGGGCATCGCCGGTATCATCCTCACCGTTGGTATCTCGGTGGATTCGAACATTCTTATTTTCGAGCGCATCCGTGAGGAAATGAGATCCGGCAAAACTGTGCGAGCGTCCATCGACGCCGGGTACGAGCGGGCATTTACGGCCATTCTCGACTCGCACGTCACCACCCTGATTACCGCCGGCGCCCTGTTCCTGTTCGGCTCCGGTCCGATTCGCGGCTTTGCCGTGACCCTGTTCTGGGGCGTGACGATTTCGCTGTATACGGCATATATCATTACCAAGGCGATCTTCGACATTCGCAAGGGCTACAAGTCCCTGTCGATTTAACGTGAGGTCAGAACATGTTTAGAATAGTACCCGATACAAACATAGATTTCATCGGCAAGCGAAAAGCCGCCTTCGCGTTGTCCGCGATCCTGGTCATTCTGGGCATCGTGGCGCTGGTGATGGTCTTCACCGGCAAAGCCAATCTCGGTATCGACTTCGCCGGCGGCGTAATGATCCAGGGGCATTTCGACCAGCCGGTCGCGATCGAAGAACTTCGCTCGGCCCTTTCGTCGGAATTTCCCGACGTCCAGGTGACCAAAGTCGAAGACTTTGAGGTTCCCAACGCCTTCATTATCAAAACCAAACGACCCGAAGACGAGGCGGCCGGCGAAGCGCGGCTCAATCGCATCACCGAAATCGTTGAGACTACCTTCGTCGGTAACACCTTCACCCGGGTCTCTTCGCACGTGATCGGACCTGCCGTCGGGGAGACGCTCCGTCGCGACGCTCAGTGGGCGGTGATCATATCTCTGCTCGGGATTCTCGTTTATATTGCAGTTCGATTCGACTTCCGCTCCGGAGTGGCTGCGACCATAGCGACGTTTCACGACGTCCTCGCGGTACTTGGAATTATGATCCTGTTGGGTAAGGAGTTCGACCTGCTACTCATTGTCGCGCTCCTGACCCTTGCCGGATATTCACTTTCCGATACCGTTGTGATCTTCGACCGAATTCGCGAGAATTTCAAAAAGTATCGTGGAAAGTCACAGTATGTGTCGGCGGTGAACTTGTCGATCAACGAGACGCTTGCACGAACGATAAATACGTCGTTAACCGTGCTGATCGTCGTCGCCATTCTCTTCGTCTTTGGTGGCGAAGTGCTTCGGAACTTCTCACTGGCCCTGATCCTCGGCGTCCTCATCGGAACGTACAGCTCCGTTTTTATCGCCAGCCCGATCGTGGTAGAATGGGAAGCCCGCAGCCCGAGACGGTTCAAATGATCCGAAACGTCCGGGAGATCATCGTACCCGTGTTGTCACCGGAAATTGCCTGACGACACGGGACCTGAACCGTCTCAGCCAGTAACTCTCTGTCGGCCGTCCCCTCCGGACGGCCGCTTTTTTTGAGTCGGAAAGTGGAGCGCAGGCGTATATTTAGTGTATGCGCATGTTCGGACCTACAAACCTCGTCGGCGCTTTTCTGATCTTTCTGGCCCCCGCCGTCACGACCGCTCAGAATGCGCCGTTTTTCCCCGAGCCGATGGACGAGGACTATCTCACCCAGCGGTACAATCCGAACCCGTCCGCGATTAAGGTCGCCCGCCTGCATTATTCGGGAGGCGGCGACTGGTACTGGGGGGCGTCGGCTGTACCCAACTTCCTCGAATTCGTCCGCGACAACGCTCCCTTCCCGGTCGACACCCTCGAACGACAGGTCACGATCACCGATCCCGACCTGTTTCAGTACCCGTTTCTGTTTGCAACCGGCCACGGCACAATCGAATTCTCCCCCGAAGAAAGGGAGCGACTGCGGACTTACCTGCTGGGCGGCGGCTTTTTGTTCGTCAATGACTCGTACGGCATGAGAACGGCCTTTCTTGAGCAGATGCGCTCGCTGTTTCCGGAGCGCGAAGTCGTTGAACTGCCGTTCGACCACCCCATCTACCATTGTTTCTACGACTTCCCGAACGGCCCGCCCAAAATCCACGAACACGACAACGAGGCCCCCCGTGGCTACGCGTTAATCATCAACGGGCGCGTCGTCGTCTATTTCCTGGTGGAGTCGGATATCGGCGACGGGTGGGAAGACCCGCAGGTGCATAATGACCCTCCGGAAAAACGCGATGAAGCCCTGCGCATGGGACTGAACTTACTGACCTACGCTCTGTTATACTAAACACCGATACTCACGATAGAGGGTCGGCCCGGCGCCGACGTATACCCGCAATGCCAGCTTCGAGGATTTCGACATGACACAGCTCGCCTCCGGTTCCGAACTGGTTCGACGGCTGCGCGCCGTCCTGATCAAACAGCGTCTGGTCCTGTTTGCGGCGGGGCTGGTTTTGACCGCTGCTGCCGTAACCGCTTGTGCTATCGCACTCTCGCTGCTGGCGAATGTCGTGGTCCTGCCGGTCTGGCTGAAAATCTCGCTTCTGGCGCTCACCGCCCTCGTGACCGTGTTCCTCTTCGGTCGATACGCCCTCGCCCGCCTGTTCGAAGGCAACATCGATCGCGTCGCCGCGACCCTGGAACGCCGATACCCCGATCTCAAGGGTCGTCTGGTGGCGGCCGTGCAATTTGCCCGATCCGCAGCCTGCGAGGGGTTTTCGCAGGACTTGATCCGCGCCAACGAACGACAGGCGCTCGAAAAGGCCGGCCTCATCAGCTTCAATGCCGTGCTGTCGTTCCACCCGGTCCTCAAAGCCGCGCGCCTGCTGGCGGTGTCTGCTGTCTTAGCCGTGCTGTTGCTGGCATTCTTCCCGGGACTCTTCAGTTACTCGTACGAAGTCTACTCCAATCCCACCGAGCTGGTCGCACCGCCCCTCGCCTATGACCTGACCGCATACCCCGGGTCTACTGAATGGGTCAAGTACCGCGACATAGAGATCGGCGGCGTTGTGGTCGGCCAGCGGATTCCCCGCGATGCCACCGTTTATTACCGGTATGCCGGCGGACAGTGGCAGCATGAACGTATCAGCCTTGTCGGCCGCGACCGATTCCCCGTCACCGCCGGCGACTCCCTGACCTTCGGCTTGACGCTTCGGCAGGTCAATAAATCCTTTGACTACTACGTCGAATCCGGCCGTCTCAAAACTGAAATTCAAAAAGTCGATGTCGTCGACCGCCCCCGTATCAACGACATCCACCTGTCGATATTCTATCCCGCCTACACCGGACTCGCGCCGACCACCATCGAAGAAAACAACGGTTCCTTCTCGGCCGTCGTGGGTAGCCGGGTTGCCGTCAAAATAGAGACGAACCTTCCCGTCCTGACCGCCGAGATGGCGTTTGATGACTCGAGCAGCGTCCCGTTCGACCTGCAGGGCAAAATCGGCGATGCGTCGCTCGTGGTCGACCGGTCACGGTCCTATTTCTTACGACTTACCGATCATCTCGGCGAATCCAATCCCGATCCGATCGAATACTACATCACCGCCATTCCCGATGAGTACCCGTCGGTGGACGTCATCAGACCGGGGTTCAACGCCAACCTCTCCGACGAGATGATCCTCCCGCTCATGGTGCGAATTTACGACGACTACGGTTTCTCCTCGCTCGTACTCAAATACCGCATCGTCTCCGGTGGTCGTACCTCCGATGAAAACGTCGCCGTTCTCCACTTCTCCGACCGAATCAAGACCGAGGGAGAAGTATCCTTCAACTGGGATATGGACCGCCTGAATCTGTTCCCCGGCGACTATGTCAGCTACTACTTCGAAGTTGCGGATAACGATCAGATCTCCGGTCCGAAAATCGGCCGCAGTCGCACGTACATCGCCCGGCTGCCTTCGCTTGACGAAATCGTCGCCCAATCCGAGCAGGAAACCGCCGCGCGTATTACCGACACCGAGAGCCTGCTGCGCACCGGCAAAGAACTTACCCGGCGGCTCAAAGATGCCGCTCGCAAACTGCAGGCCCAGGACCGCTCCGAACAGTCTGCTGACTGGCAGCAGAAAAAGGAGTTGGAGTCAATCGCGCAGAAAAACGAAGAGATCGTCTCGCAGGTGGAGAAGATGGCCGACAAAATGGAGCAGTCGCTCGAGCAACTTCGCGATAATGCCCTCATGAGCCGAGAAATTATGGACAAGCTGCAGGAAATACAGAAGCTGTTCGAGGAAGTCGCCACACCGGAAATGCGCGAGGCGCAGAAAAAACTCCTGGATGCCCTCCAGCGCATGGATCGAGACGACCTGCAGCAGGCCATGAAAGACTTCGAACTCAGTCAGGAAGAGATGCTCCAGCGGCTCGAGCGTCAGCTCGCCCTGCTGAAAAAGATGCAGATCGAACAGAAGATGGAAGCGATGCTTCGCAAGGCCGAGGACCTGCTCAAGCGGCAGGACAAAATGAATGCCGATACCGACAGCGCCGCCGCCGACGAACTGCCCGCCATGAGTCGCACCGAAGATGAGATCGCCGGCGATCTCCAGTCGCTCAAGCAGGAGGCTGACGAGCTTTCCCGGATGCTCGAGGACGAGCGCGTCAGCGCCCTCACGGAACCACGGACCTTTGCCGAGGCGCTGGAAAAGACCGATGCCGATCGAGATATGCAGCAAATGTCGCAGTCGATGCAGCAGCAGCAAAAACAGCAGTCGAACGAACAGGGCAAACAGGCGTCCTCCAAGCTTGCCCAGATGATAGCGCAGATGCAGCAACAGCTCGCGCAAATGCAGGGGCAGGACAGCAAGGCGATTCAACAGGCCATGCGCCGCGCCCTCGAAGACGCCAACTATCTGTCGCAGAAACAGGAAGACCTCCTGAGCCGCGTCGATGAACTTGCGCCCCGATCGGCTATGATGCGCGAGATGGCGCTCTCCCAGCAGGACCTCATGGCAGCCTGCAGCGGGCTGAAAAACAACATCGCCGATCTCGGCAAGCAGTCCCCGTTCGTCGCCGCCGAATTGCAGTCGCTGGTGGATCAGGCGGTCTCGGCCATGGAACAGTCGATGGGAAACCTCGACGGACTGCGAAGCGCTCAGGCGACACAGCTCCAGCGCGAGGCGATGGTTCAATTGAATAAGGCGTCCATCCGCCTGATGGAATCGCTCGACCAACAGCAGCAAGGCAGCAACGGCGGTCAATGCGATAAAAACATGGCCCAGCTCGAGACCCTCAGCAAAAAACAGCAGCAGCTCAACCAACAGACGCAGAACCAGTGCAACAGCAACCCTCAGCAGGGTCAGGACGGAAAAATGTCCGAGGCCCAGCAGCAAATGCGCGAGGGACTCCAGCGGCTGGCCGGTGAACAGGGCTCGATCCGCAAGTCACTCGAGCAGCTCGCTGACGAGTTTGCCGGTTCGAGGCAGATTCTCGGAAGGCTCGATGACATCGCCCGGGAAATGAAAGAAGTCGAAGAAGATCTGTCGGAGGGCGCCGCCGGACCGGAAACCACCGAGCGCCAGTTGCGCATCTATTCGAGAATGCTCGAAGCCAGCCGGTCTTTGCAGCGCCGCGACTTCAACGACCAGCGCAAAGCCACCACCGCCGAATCCAGCCCGGTCCTGGTCCCACCGGCACTTCCCCCCGGACTGCTGGAGGACCGCACGCAGTTCGAAGACCGCCTCAATCGGTATCTCGGCGACGATTACCCGCCGCAATACGAAGAACAGATTCGTGCGTACTTCCGCGCCCTGATACAGAACAGCGAACCTGAGACGGGAACCACCCGCTAAGAGGGGAGCATATGACGATCAGGTCGCTGTTCGCCATGATGTTCCTCTCGCTGGCCGCACTGCCGGCCGGTGCGCAAACGCAAGTCACACAGGCCGATAGCAGCGAACTCGCGCCTCCCCTGGATTCCACCCGTCTCCGGGACTTCCGAGTCACCCGGTCCGCTCCGCAAGGAGTGCTTTCCGAGGCCGAACGACGTATCGCTGTCGCCCGCACGCTCATACGTCAGGAAAACCACGAGGCCGCTGCCGCCCTCCTGGAATCCGTGCTCGAATCGGAGCCCAACAACGACGCCGCGCAGAATCTCCTGCTCGTTTGCTACCGGGAATTGAACTACACCCTCAAAGCGGAGGCGCTCCTCCGTCAGTTGCTCGCCCGCGATCCCGCCAGTTACTATCTTCGTGTCACACTCGCTGAAATGCTGGCAGGGCAGGGGAAAACCGACGAAGCAATCGCGGCTTACAGCGATGCCGCCGAATTGCTGACCGACTGGAATGATCCGCGCATCCCGAATCTTATCCGCAGCCAGCTCAACAGCGGAGTCGTCGACCACGCCCTCGACTATGTCAACCGCGCACGCCACGAAACAGGTGATTCAACCCTCTTCGCGCTCGAGTGCGGCCAACTGCTGGAACGGCAGGGCAAATACCGGCGCGCCGTTCGCGAATATTTCCCCCTGCTTGCCGATGATACGTCCCGCATGGCCGCCGATGCCGAAAAGCGCCTGTTTGAAATGCTCACTTTCGTCGGGTCGAGCAAAGAAACCGAAGACGCGCTGCTCCATGTCAGCGCCGATGCGCTCAATCCTCGCGCCCTTCGACTGCTCTCCACTCACTTCATCCAGACCGAGCAATTCGTCCGTGCCTATGAAACTACGCTGCAGCAGGATTCGGTCGACAACGGTCAGGGAGAGGCGCTGCTGTATTTCATTCGCCAGTGTGCGGAGCGCCGCCAGTACGCCCAGGTCTGCCGCATGGCGGAACGTGTAGCGTCGCGGTATGACCTCCGCAGCCCCGTGTTTATCGATGCGCTGTTTCACTACGCCGATGCCCTCGCCGGTCTCGGCAAGCCGGACTCGGCTGTGATCGTGCTCCAGCAGGCAGTGGCCGCTTCCCAGTCGGATAACGACAGGGGAGAGGCGTTGTATCGAATCGGTACGATATACTCTGATGAATTGAACGACTGTGACCGCGCTCTTGTCTACTATGACTCCGTTGTCGCCGGCTACCGGCGGGGGATGGGCTATCTCAACGCCCGGCTGCAGATACCGCGCTGCCAGATTCGACTCGGGGAACTCGAAATCGCGACTCGCACATACACCAACCTCCGGGACAGCCGCCTGACCCCGGAGATGAACGAGGAAATCGACTACCAGCTGGCCATGATTCGCGTATATCGCAAGCAGTTCGACAGCGCCCAGGTGGCGCTGCGAAAGCTCATGGTCGACTACCCGCGCGGCTTCTATGTCAACGACGCCCTTCGGCTGGTGGTGACCCTCAACGAGATTGGTGAAAACGAGCAGGCCGCGTATGACTACTCCGATGCCCTGTACTTTGCGGCCCGAAGGATGCCGGACTCGGCGCGCCTGCGTTACGATCGCCTCGCTGGCGGTCAGGAGCTGGCCGATATTGCGCTGCTGAAACTCGCTGAGCTCGACCTGGCCGACCGTGATTCGACTTCAGCGATGCAGTCGCTGAACCGGATGATCGAGCGATTCCCCGACTCGTATTATTTCCCGTTTGGATTGAAGGCCAAGGCGGACCTGATGATGGTGGACAGCAAAACGGTTGAGGATGCGGTAGCGATTTATCGGCGACTGCTGGCGGATTTCCCCAATTACCCCTTCATATCCGAGGTCCGACAGCGACTGCGTCAGTACGAGCAGCGACGAGTCGGGTAATAGACGCGCCGCGACTAGAACTTCCCGAGCTTCTCCCGGCCCTGCTCCATGGTCCGGAGTTTCTGCTCAAGCACGTAAATGTCCCGTTTCAGGCGCTCCTTGGTACCGTCTTTCTTCTTGGTCGTCGTCCGAACCAGCAACCCCAGTGACAGGAGCATAAACAAGACAGAATTGATGCGCCTGAAGATCTCACCCATATTCAGCAGGGAATCGGCAAACGCCAGAATTCCCAACATAAACAGTATTCCACACCAGATTAACATGTAGCACCTTGCCCCGTATTAATCCCCTTCGGGATTGGCCGGTAAAATAACTGTTGAGATTTGAGGTCCCATTGCTATATTTGGCGCAATTGCCTGTCACAACATCTAGTTACTAACTAAGATCGGCCGCCGTGAATCGTGGCTTTAGGAGGAGATTTTGTCCGACCCGTTAGCCGTGCCCCGCAAGGTTTTTGACCGAACCAACGCGATTGTCGCCGGCGTAGTCTTCGCCATCGCCTTCATCGTATACGCCCTGACCGTCCAGCGATCCTTCTCGTTCTGGGATTGCGGCGAGTTTATCGCCTGTTCGTACATCCTCGGCATACCCCATCCCCCCGGCACTCCGCTGTTCGTCCTTATGGGGCGGGTGATGTCACTTATCCCGTTTGTCGAAGATATCTCCTACCGGATAAACTACCTCTCGGTCATCTCGTCCAGCTTCACCGCCCTGTTCGGCTATCTGGTAACGGTACGGATGGTCGGCTACTTCTTCGGTGACCAGAAGGACGCCCCGCTGAATCGCTGGACCGCCTACATCGGCGGTGTCGTCGGCGGCCTGTTTGTCGCCTTCTCGACTACGAACTGGTCGAACTCGGTCGAGTCCGAGGTCTACGGACCGTCCCTGGCAATCATGACCGTGATGCTGTGGCTGACTCTGCGCTATTTCGAAGAGCACAATCTCGCCCGAAAACTCCGCCTCATGGTCCTGGTTTATTTCATCGCCCTGACGGCGGTCGGGATCCACATGACGCCCTTCCTGATCGTGCCGGTCCTGTCCATCTTCTATATCCTCAATGATCAGGCGACCCGACGCGACTGGATCATGATCTGCAGCTTTATCGTTGTCGAACTGCTGCTGATTATCGTCTTCGCCAACGGCAGGGGAGGAGCGCCCATGTTTTATGTCGTCACGCTGGCGCTCGGCGCGCTGCTTCTGGCGTTCCTGTACCGAAAAATCAACTGGGCCATCACGATTGCCATCGTCTCGCTTTCCTCGCTGATGCTTGAGTTCTCCACGTTTATGATCGCGGCCCCCGCCGGACTGGTCGTCCTCGCCTTCCTCGGAGTTCTGGCTCGACGGTTCGGCTGGAATGTCGAATGGAAGACGGCCATGGCCATCGTTCTCGTCGGTATTATCGGGTTCTCGGTTCACATGTATATACCGGTGCGATCGGCCCACAACCCGCGGATCGACCAGAATAACCCCGACCGCGACTACGATACCTTCAAAAACTATCTCGACCGCAAGCAGTACGGTCAGCAGTCGATGATGGATCGCATGTTCGAACGGCGCGGAACCTGGGAAAACCAGCTCGGGCGCCATCCCAACATGGGATACTGGTCCTATTTCGAAGAGCAATACTCCTCCGCCGGCTGGAACTTCGCGCCCTTTTTCCTGCTCGGGCTTTTCGGCATGTACGTCGCCATTCGCAAGCGCGCCGAAATCGGTATGGTGTACTTCACCTTGTTTTTGGTCTGCTCGCTCGGTCTCGTGCTGTATATGAACTTCGCCGACGGGACAAAGTACGACGGCGCCGACGCGTATCTGGAAGTCCGCAACCGGGACTATTTCTTTACCCCCGCGTTTGTCTTCTTCGGCATCGCCATGGGGCTCGGTATCAGTGGGCTCATACAGCTGCTTCGTGAGAAACTGGCCGGCGCCAACGAATCCATGCAGAAAACGCTCGTGTACGCCAGCACTGTGTTGGTCCTGCTGCCGGGGTACACGCTCGTCGATAACTATCACGAAAACGATAGATCGAAAAACCTCCTGCCGTACAACTACGCGGCCAATCTGCTCGATACGTGCGAAGAAAACGCGATCCTCTTCACGTCGGGCGACAATGACACCTTCCCGCTCTGGTGTATTCAGGAGGTGTACAAGTATCGAACCGATGTTCGGGTGGTCAACCTGTCGCTGCTGAACACCGACTGGTACACCTGGCAGATGAAACAGCAGTACGACGTTCCCATCTCGCTCACGAAAGAGCAAATATGGTGGTACCCGTACGAGTCGCCGATGGGGGAGACTCGCCAGCCCACCGATCGATTCCGCGACCGCCCGCGCGGCCGCCTGGCATATCTCCAGGCGACTCCGTACCAGGGGCGCATCCTCAAAGTGGCCGATATGATGGTCGACGAAATCGTGCTCGAAAACCGGTGGGAGAATCCCGTCTATTTCAGTTCTCCTCCGTATGACGCCTCGCCGCTGAATCTCCGCGATCGCGCCACCGCCGTCGGCGTGCTCTATCGCCTCGACCGTGAACCCCCGGCCGACAAAATCGATATCGATCGCGGCCTGGACCTGTTCCGAAATACCTACCGGTTCGACGGTTTCGAGAATTCAAAGGTCTATCGCGATGACAACGCGACCGGCATCTGGCTCGGTGTCGGCATGAACGCCGTCCGCTTGTATGACGCTCTCGATCGCAACGGCCGGAACGACGAAGCGCGTACCTTCATCCGGACTTTCATCGAAAAGTATCCGGAGTACTGGCAGGCCAGCTATGTGTTGGCCGAGGATCTGGAACGCAGCGGCGATTCGGCTGCCGCGCTTGCTGTCTATCGCCAGCTTCAGGACACCCTGTCTGCGTTCCTGGAGTCCAATCCGCAGAACCTGTTTTATATGCAGGATCTCGGCATGACGATGTACGAAATCGGACAGCGAACTGCCGATCAACCTCTCATGGATCGGGGACTGGACTACATGTGGCGTGCGTTTGAGATAAACCCGAACAGCAGTTACGCGTTCCGCAAGCTGGTCACGATTCTCGCCCGCACGAACAACGTGACCGATTTGCGGCAGGCGGCTACCTTGATCGCGCAGTACAAGATCAATCTCAGCGATCCCTACGTGCAGCAGATCCTGCGCGCCACCGGCGGCACCCTGCCCAGCAATATTCCGCCCCCTGCGTTCGAGGATTGAGTCGCCCGTTTACAAACACAAAAAGCCCCGGCAATCGCCGGGGCTTTGTCTTTTCGTCACATGGAAATCGATCTTCGCGAAGATCAGTCGGAGAACGTGTAGCCCGAGCGGCGACGGTACCCGCCTCCGGCCTTCTCCAGCATGTTCTCAGCAACAAACTCGCGACGGACGGTCGCGAAATCATCGTAGTACCGGCTGATCACGTTGTTGACCTCATCCTCGCTATACGTCCTGCTGGGCTCGAACTGTGCGAGGATAAACTCGAGCAGGTACTTCCGCTCGAAACGTTTCGACGGCAGTTCCCGGATGTGATCGCCCGTGACATAGTCTTTCACGACCTTGGCTTTGCGCCCATGCCCGTTCCCGTTGCCGTTACCGTTGGAACCGTCGTTCACGTGACGCTCCAGCCATTCGTGTACCGCCGACTCGGGGATGCGCCAGTCCTTGCCGATCTTAAACGCCCGGATCTCGCCCGCCTGTACTTTACGGGTGATGACCTGGACGTTCATTTTCAGCTTCTTGGCCAGCTCAGCGGTCGTGAAAAACTCCGTGTTCTTGATTATCCCTTCAACATACTCCATTAAAAATCTCCATGTAGTTTCAACGGCAGGATGAGCAAACCAACGCTGTTTTTGCACTATTGTCAAACTCTTTTTCGGACTATGACGTATTCGCACGTCGCGTTGCGGCGACCCGCGCCGCCAACCGGGTGATTTTCGCTATGCCGTTGACTTTGTCCGATCGCTCCGCCTTATTATCCGCCGATGACCGCCTTCGTGTACGTGCTACTGTGCTTGATCTGGGGCTCAACCTGGATCGCCATCAAAATCGGTCTGACCGCCGCCCCGCCGCTCCAAACGGCTGCACTCCGATTCATGCTCGCCACGCTCATCCTGAACGGCGTCATCTTTCTCATGCGCTATCCCTATCCCCGAGATATTCGGTCATGGTTGCGAGTCGGCTACCCGGGCATATGGATGTACGGCGTGAACTACGCGCTGATCTACTTCGCTCAGGTCTTCATCAGCTCGTCGCTCACTGCCGTGTTGTTCGCGTCGCTTCCGTTTTTTGTGGCGGTGCTATCGACTTTCAGGCTCAACGATGCCCGGGTGACCCCGGCCGGATGGATCGGCATAGCCCTCGGTTTCGTAGGCGTCGCCTTGATCTCTTATGACCAGTTGCAGACCGGCGACGATCTCTTCCTCGGGACTATTCTGGCCGTCGTAGCAACCTACTCCGCCGCCCACGGCCTTATCATTCACAAGAAATTCCATGCCGGGGCGAACATCGTCGTCACCGCCAGCATCCAGATGCTGCTGGGTAGTATGCTCGTGCTCCTGTCTGCGATCATCTTCGAAGACTGGGCGGACTTCCACGTCACCGCGGCCTCGATCGGCTCCATTCTGTATCTGGCGTTGATGGGAACGATTGTCGCGTTTCTGTCTTACTACTGGCTGCTTGCCCGCATGTCCGCTCTGTCCGCGTCTCTTATTGCGTTTATCACTCCCCTGGTGGCCCTCTTCATCGGGGTCGTGTTCTTCGATGAAACCGTGTCCGCATCGATTGTGATTGGCACGACCCTGATCCTCTCCGGCGTCGGTCTTTCCATCGAACGCAAACGCAAGGCCGAGCCCCGGACGGTTCAGCCGGTCTCGACCCCCTGACCGGGTCTCAGAAGTCTATCCCGACTCCGATTGCAGCCCGGTTCGGCCGGTTGGGGTCCGAGGCGGGACCTATCCAACGTCGTCCGTTCGCCGCCCATTCCTCGTTGTACGTGTCGTCTCCGCCTCCGTCGACAAAGATGCCGAAACAGGCGAGGACCGACCGGATTCCCGATTGCTCCGCATTCGCCCGGCCCAGGGTCGTCGTGCCGGTTTTGGTCATGTAGTAATCGTTGCCGCTGTGATCGTGAAACAGCCCCATGCCGTTGGCGTTGCCCCCGCCCAGCGACAGGTTGGGCACCGTGTACCGGTCGTCGCCCGCACGCTCGTTGAAGTAGCCGATCGTGAAGTCATGCCCCGCGCCGACCGCCATATTGTGTGTGGCGGTATACACATCATTGCCGCCGAAATCGTCGAGATACCCCACTGCAAAATGCGCGCCGCTGCCCATGACGTACCAGACGCCGTCGTACGTGTCGTTTCCCGCGGCATCGAGCAGCATCCCCACCGAAAACCAGTACGCACACCCCTGTGCGAACAGCCCCGCCGAATACGAGTCGGCGCCCGCGATATCGCACAAAATCCCGACTCCGCCCGCCCAGCTGTGGCCGTCCACGAAGTCCGCGCGCCGGCCGAACCCGACCCCCTGAGCCAGCGAGTTATTGTGCTCGGCGTTCTGTGACGACGCCGAAAATATCGTCTCATCCTCGGCGACGTAGCGATCGTCTCCGTCGCCGTTGACCAGCAGACCGCACCCCCGACTGTACCCGTACCCCTGCGACATGGTCCAGCAGTACAGGCTGTCGTTACCGGTTCCGTCCGCCAGCACGCCCAACCCGAAACTCCCGCTGCCCTGCGACAGATAACGCGCGCTGTACGTATCGTTTCCCTCCCGGTCGATTACCGCCCCCACTCCAAAGACACCCGCCCCCTGGCACACATGATGACCCGTATACGAATCGTTTCCGCCGAGATCGAGCACGTACGAGATACCGATCAACCCGCCGCCGATCCCCGGCTTCGTGGTGTCGGACGACACGTACGTGTCGTCGCCGCTGAGATCGATGATCGCCGCGATCGGTCGTTTCTCGTTGCCGCCGGGAAAGTCGTACCTGTCGTTGCCGCCGCCATCGACAATCAGCAGCGGCGCCTGGATGAACTCATAGCGATCATCACCCGTCGTGCCGACATAGATGTCGCCGTGCGATGAGCTGATCTTCACCACGTAGTCCGGAAACCTGCACTCGGGCAGGACGGCTGCCAGTCGCTTGAGCGCTTCCGCAATATCCTCCGCACCCGCCACCAGCCGCCCCATGTCGACCTTGCCGTACAGCTCCTCGACAACGTCGGCCGCGGCCGACGAGTCGAAGATGAAGTAGCTCCACAGATCGTTACGATACTTGTTTTTGTCGATTGGCTCTATCGCACGGCGGAACAGGTTGTTCTTGTCGTCGACGACCCGATAGAACAGATCGATAGCGTCGCGAAGCGTCTTGTTCTCATTGCCCGTCAGGACATTGCGCTTGTAACAGATCGAAAACAACGGCAGTGAATCCGCAGACGCTGCATATGGCTCGAGCTGGTCGCCGATCAGGCCGCGACGGATCGGCTGGTCGGCGCGACGTCCCGCAAACGCCACCAAACCGGGAAGGTCCGCCAGCTTGCCGCGGAGTTCCTCGACAATCAGCTCCCCATGACCGGGCAGTGAAAACGGGTTTTTGTGGTACAGGCTGAAATAAGACATCCGCCAACGGTCACCCTGCCAGGTCGCCATTTCATCCTGATTGAATCTGACATCCTCCGACGTGATCCCCACCTGCGCCAGGACAGAGTCAAACAGCGAGACATCCTGACCTGTCACCGGTCCACCGGGCAACAGCAGCATGAGAAAGACAAGGAATCGCATGGGCGGCACTCCATTGTGTGACATGCGTATTATTCGTGATTCCTAAGCTAGCAGCCGGCGCGCCCGGAGCAACCTTTTTCTGGCGCGCTCCGACTCGCCCGGATCCGGATTCGCTTGCCTTTTGCCGGTTTTTGCCTATGTTCGCCTTGGTGTACTTATGCCTGTTGGCAGGGAGGTATGGATGAATCTCGACAAGCTCAAGAAGATGGTCAAAGACAATGGGGTGGAGTTTTTCGACCTGAAGTTCGGCGATCTGCTGGGCCTCTGGCATCATATCACGCTTCCTATCGATGAACTCGGTCCGGGGCTTTTCACCAACGGTGTCGGTGTCGACGGCAGCTCGCTGCCCGGATTCTCACGGATCGAACGCGGCGACATGATTATGCTGCCCGTCGCCGAAACTGCGTTCATCGACCCCTTTTTTGAACGTCCCACGCTCTCCATGCTGGGCAACATCATGGAAGTCGGTGACAAGGTGCTTCCGTATTCGCGCAACCCCCGACGGGTCGCCGCCGACGCCGAAGCATATTTGACCAAAACGATCAAAGGCGCCAAAATCATCCTCGGTCCCGAATTCGAATTCTACATCTTCGACCGCGTGAACTTCTTCCAGGGACCCGATACCGCCTTCTACGATCTGGGCTCGAGCGAGGCCATGTGGCAGGCCCCCGATGACGGCGAAAACCTCGGCTACAAGATCCCATCGAAAAAAGGCTACCACATTGCCCCCCCGATGGACCGTATTTACAACCTCCGCTCCGAAATCTGCTCCATGCTGGCGAAAGTCGGTGTAGGACTGAAATATCACCATCATGAAGTGGGCGGCGGCGGCCAGCATGAGATCGAGGTGCAGTTCGCGCCGCTTCTGGAAATGGCCGACAAGTCCATGCTGGTGAAATATTTCGTCAAAAACCAGGCCTTCCGCGTCGGAAAATCGGCGACCTTCATGCCCAAGCCGCTCTTTAACGAACCCGGCTCCGGGCTGCATGTGCACCAGTATATCGCCGACGCCAAGGGTTCCATCTTCTACAGCAAAAACGGCCGGGCAAACTTCTCCGATATCGGCCTGTGGTACATCGGCGGCATGCTCAAGCATGCCGATTCACTTCTCGCATTCACCAACCCGTCGACCAATTCCTTCAAGAGGCTCGTACCCGGGTTTGAGGCGCCAATCGCAGGAACCTATTCGGTCGGAAATCGCACCGCGTGTATCCGCATTCCCGGCTACCAGCGCGATCCCAAACAAATGCGCTTCGAGTTCCGGCCCCCCGACGGTACCATGAACCCGTACCTTGCGTATGCGGCCATGCTCATGGCCGGTCTCGATGGTATCAAGCACAAAATCGATCCGGGCACTCCGTTTGATCGCAACCTCGATGAAATGAAACCCGAGGAACTGGCCGACATGCACATGCTGCCGACCTCGCTGAACAAGGCCCTCAACTCCCTCGAGGAAGACCACGATTACCTGATGGCTGGCGGCGTGTTTACCGAAGACCTGCTGGAAAGCTGGGTAAAGCTAAAACGAAAGGAAGTCGCCGAGATTCGCATTCGACCGACTCCCTACGAGTTCGAGATGTACTACGATCTCTAAGCGTTGACAGCCGCAGAATTGAAAACGGGCGTGACCTGTCGGTCGCGCCCGTTTTGCAGTTTCAAACAAAACTCAATCGTCGTACGAAAGGTCTGTCTTCGGACCTGCCGTCAGCGACCCCTAATGCCAAATCAGGAAATCGTAGGGCGGCTCCGTCTTCGAAACCGCCATGATAACCGTAGGTCAGCTCCGTTTGCACGTCCACTGTCCCGACAATCCAAACCGCCCTCTCCCGCAAACGGTGCTGACACCCACCCTTCAGATCGGCCATCACGCGATTAGTAGGTCAGCTCCGTTTGCACGTCCACTGCCCCGGCAATCCAAACCGCCCTCTCCCGCAAACGGTGCTGACACCCACCCTTCAGATCGGCCATCACGCGATTAGTAGGTCAGCTCCGTTTGCACGTCCACTGACCCTCCGAACCACACCGCCCTCTCCCGCAAACGCTCCTGACACACACCCATCAGATCGGCCAGCACGCGATTAGTAGGTCAGCTCCG
>JAVEYB010000017.1 GCA_034003725.1 Candidatus Zixiibacteriota bacterium | reverse complement strand
CCCGATTCCAATCGCTGACTGTTAATCAGTCCGCCACCGGCGGACCGGTTCGAGTCCAGCCGGGGGAGCTTTTCTTTTTCTACCCGATTCCAATCGCTGACTGTTAATCAGTCCGCCACCGGCGGACTGGTTCGAGTCCAGCCGGGGGAGCTTTTCTTTTTCTACCCGATTCCAATCGCTGACTGTTAATCAGTCCGCCACCGGCGGACTGGTTCGAGTCCAGCCGGGGGAGCTTTTCTTTTTCTACCCGATTCGAAACGCTGACTGTTTATCAGTCCGTCACCGGCGGACTGGTTCGAGTCCAGCCGGGGGAGCTTTTCTCCGAATAACTGCTGATCAGCGGTCGGTGAGATATTATCTACGTTTTCGGACCCGACGAAGGGACACCTGCGTCAGCTCAACGATGCTCTTGGGCGGATCCGGAAATTCAATGTCGTCCGAGAATGATTCGCGCACATATCCCTTACTGCCGCCAGTTACCCTGGTAATTCAGGTTCTTCAGAAATTGCTTCAGCGTTTCGTGGTAACTCCATCCAGTAACCAGTGACACCGTCAGCGTGTTGCCTCCGAGATCGCTTCCCCCAGTGTTTCCGTAGTCGACCATACTGTATCGCACGGCGGCGCCCACATACCAGCCCGCGCGTTCGTTGAGGAAAAACCGCTGCCGTACCCCGAAACTCGTGGCCAGCGACCCATGGCTGACCCACTCCTCGGAATCCCCCTCCTCTTCGATGCTGAAAATGACGTCGTAACCAAGCCCGACAAAGATGTCGGTGCTCAGCCTCCGCAGATCAAGAATCTTAAAGCCTGCTTCGCCTCCAAACAACCAGCTGTCAAAATCATCGGTCGATACGATGTGCCCGAGGCTGTCTACGTCGTACTTGTTTTTTGCTCTTTGAAACCGGTACGCGATGACGCCATCGAGCCGCCACCGCTTCGTCTCTCCCCCGATAAGCACGGCCAGCTCTGGGTGCGCACCCAAAAGACGATTCGCCCCCTGTGGGTTCCAGTTCCCAGCCTGCAGGGCAATATTGCCGCGAACGGGAAACTGCAGTTTTGTTCGTTCCACATACTCGTCGTAGTTTCGGCGGAGCGCGGTACCGCGCATGCTGTCCGCCTGAATACTATTGAATGCCTCGTCGAACTCACCGCTGTAGTATCGTCCCAGAACCCGACCCTCTCGATCCAGCATGGAATCGGCAGCCACGTGTCGGGCCAAGTCGAGCTGAAAACTCTCGAAATTCTCGTGCGTGTTATCAATCGGACCCGATGAACCGTACAACAGCGACCACCTGCTCCACCACGACCGGTACTCCCTTTCGGTACGGTGCCAGAGCATTTGAGGGATCGTCGCCGAACCAACCAACGAATCGTCGAACATTCCCTGATTGCTTATGAGGAGTAGTCGCGTTACTTCGAGGTTTGCCGCAGGACCGCACTCTGTCTTGATGTAATCTATAGCGCCAAGCAGCGAGTCCGCTTGATCCTCTTTGTACAGTCGCGGCGCTTCACGCTCGAAATTGTAATGGTACTTCCTACAAGTATTAGGATCGTGCTGAGTCAGGACGTCGTGCCACTGCGAAAGCTCTTCCGGCATTCGCTTGGAAACAGTGGCACATGATACAAGGAAAAGAGCAGCGGCAAGCGCAAGTATCGTGAGACCCGGACGGTAACCCATATGTCACTCCCCTATTGTCAGAAGGTATACAGCGAAGATCAGGAGTTGGATTCAATTGGGCAATGAAAAAAGCGCCCGCAGTTTCCCTAGCCTTTCAATGCCCGGTGCACCACCCACCCAACCCACGACGTCGGAGGCGGAGGCACACTCCATACACAATCTCTGCCCGAGCAATGACTTGCGCGACTTGTCACGTACGGCGATTTCTGCTTGATAAATTGGTGGTTCAGGCCGCTAACTTGTGGTGGGTGGAACAAAAGCGGGGAGAATTGATCGGACAGTCCCCGTAGGGCGGGTCCGTCCTCGAACCCGGCATCTTCTGTCGGTGCGTGGCGTACGTCCCCGTGCGCCACGAACCCTCACGAGTGTTGCGTCACGTGCTAGGCCGCATGTGGCGGGCGGGCGGGCGACACGTCCGGTGGCCCACCTTCTAGGTGGGTTCCCGTGGGACAACTCTATCCCCCCCCACACTTTCCCTACCACCTCGATGGAAAAAATGCCCGGCCCCCCTTAGTAAAGACCCGACTCACACGGAGCGCAAAAATGATGGTACTTCTGTATCGCGACAGATTGTCGAAATCCTGCTCAAACATGGGTTACTCCCATGCCGCATATCTTGATAAGGGGAAGGGGAAGAAATGGGGACCCCCGAAAAATAACAAAACAAACCCATTTCCCCGCAACGTGCAGGACACCAAACTTGTACGACGAAAAAGAGACCGGGAGCAACGGCAGGGATGGTCTGTCTTCAGACCTGCCCGATGGACACGATGCCCGGCGATGTGATCCTACTTCTTGCTGTCTCTGCCCATGCCGTGCCGAACGATTTCCCCCTCGATCATATAGATCACGTCCTCGGCGATATTGGTGGCGTGATCCGCGATTCGCTCCAGATTCCGCGACACGCTCAGAAAACTGATCAGCAGCTCGGCCTGATCCGGGTTGGATTTAATACGATCCTGCACGGTACGATACGCGGTCCGGTGAAAATCATCGATAATGTCGTCGTCGAGTATGACCTGATGGGCCAGCGCGGCGTTCTCTTTGACCAGCGAATCCACGCTGTCGCGCACGAGCTTGACGGCGGCCGCAACCATCGAGCTCACATCAAACGGCGCGGCAATCGCCGGACGGGATGCATTCGCTATGGAGCGCTCCGCGATATTGACCGCGAGGTCGGCGATGCGCTCGAGATCGTTATTGATCTTGAGAACGGCGACAACATATCGGAGATCGGCCGCCACCGGCTGGTGCAGCGCCAGGATTTTCAGGCAGTCTTCCTCGACCTCGACCTCCTGCATGTCGATTTCCGGATCGCCGTCGATCACCTGCCCCGCCAACTTCGTATCGCGCTCGGCAACCGCCCGGACCGCTTTCTGGAGATTTTCTTCCACCATCGCCGCCAGCAGGAGGATGCGTTTTTTCAGTCGTTCGATTTCGCTCTGGAAATGTTTGGTCATACCTGCAACTTTCCCGGCTCTTATCCGAACCGGCCTGTAATATAATCTTCGGTCTTTTTGACGGACGGTCGCGTGAACATCTGTTTGGTCTCACCCGCTTCGATCAGTTTTCCTTCGAAGAAGAAGGCGGTGAAATCCGAGACGCGTGCCGCCTGCTGCATGTTGTGGGTGACAATAACGATCGTATAACTGTTTTTCAGCTCGGCGATCAGATCCTCGATCCGCGCGGTCGAGATTGGATCGAGAGCCGACGCCGGTTCATCCATGAGGATGACCTCGGGGCGTACCGCGAGCGCCCGTGCGATACACAGGCGCTGCTGCTGGCCGCCGGAGAGCATAAACGCGCTCCGATCGAGCTTGTCCTTGACCTCGTCCCACAACGCCGCCCGCCTGAGCGCATCTTCGACTACTTCGACGATCAACTGCTTGTCCTTGATGCCGTTGACACGAAGACCGTACGCCACGTTGTCGAAGATCGACTTGGGAAAGGGGTTCGACTTCTGGAAGACCATTCCCACGCGCGTTCGGAGCTGCGACGGATCCGTGAAATCGCGGTAGACGTTACGACCGTCAAGCAGCACGGTTCCATCAAGCCGCGCGCCGGGGATGGTCTCGTTCATGCGGTTGAGCGAGCGAAGAAACGTGGATTTGCCGCAGCCCGACGGCCCGATCAGCGCGGTCACGCGGTGTTCCAGCATATCCAGGGAGACGTCGTGCAACGCCTGCAGCTTCCCGTAGAAAAAGCGAAGTCCGACGGCGCTCATCTTGACCCGGGGTTGGATATCCGTGTCCGTCGCTGCGCTCCGCTGTTCGGTGTTGTTCACTGAGTACTCATGCGGCATGGGATCGACTCTTTCTCATTCGTGAACGAATCAGCACCGCCACCGAATTCAGCGCGAATGTCAGCAGCAGCAGTACGAGGACCGTTCCGAACAAAATCGGCTTGGTCGCTTCGATATCGGGCGACTGGGTCGCCATCACGTAAATATGGTAGCCCAGTTCCATAAACTGGTCGTTGAGCTTGGTCGGAAGGTACGGCAGGTAGTAGGCCGCACCCGTAAACATGATCGGCGCGACCTCGCCCGCGCCGCGCGATATCGCCAGTATGGCGCCGGTGAAGATTCCGGGCATCGCCTGCGGGATAATCACACGCCAGATCGTCTGCAGCCGCGTCCCGCCGAGGGCGTAACTGGCTTCTTTCAGTTCGCGCGGGATCGTCTTGAGCGCCTCTTCGGTCGAGACAATGACGACCGGCAGGGTCAGCAAGGCGAGCGTCGACGCCGCCCAGATTATGGCCGGCTGACCCCACACGGGCCCGGAACCTTCAAAGAAAAGCGAGTCAAGCCCCCCTCCGATAAATCCGATGAAGAACCCCAGCCCGAACAGGCCGAATACAATCGACGGCACACCCGCCAAGTTGTTTATGGCGACGCGGATCAGGCGGGTCAGGCGTGAGTCCGGCGAGGTGTACTCCTGCATGTAGATAGCGGTCATCACGCCGATCGGGACCACCGCAATCACCATCAGCAGCACGAGCGCGACCGTGCCGAATATTGCGGGGAAGACGCCGCCGCCTTCCATTCCGTCTTCCGGAGGACTCGACAAAAAGTCCCAGGTGATTGTGCCGGCGCCGCCCCACACAATACTGCCCATGATGATCGCCAGGATCAGCAGAATGAGTATGGCTGCGGTGAACGTAAGTCCCCGCGGGATCATACCCGAGGATTTCGGCGAAAACGGCAGCGCGTCGACCGGCGCCGGATTGTCCCGAATGAACGCACGCGTTACCGTCATCGCGACCTTCCCTGCAGCCTTTCCTTCAGCCGGACGAGCACCATGTCGCCCGCAAGGTTGACGACGAAGGTGAAAACAAACAGCAGCGAGCCGATGAAAAAGAGCACCGTATAGTGCGTGTCACCGAACACAACCTCGGCAAGCTCGGCGGCGATGGTGGCGGAGAAGGTGCGGATAGATTCGACAAAGCTGCCCGATATGATAGCGGCGTTGCCCGACGCCATCAGGACGATCATCGTCTCGCCGATGGCCCGACCGAACCCCAGCACGATCCCGGCCGCAATCCCGGGCATGGCCGCCGGCAAAACCATGGTGATCGACACCTGCCACGGGTTGGCTCCGAGTGCGACGGCGGCGTCACGCAGCGAACGAGGGACCGACGTCATCGCGTCCTCGGCGACCGTAAATATGATCGGCACAACCGCCAGCCCGAGCGCGATACCGGCGTTTATCGCGTTGAGGCGAAAGACGAATCCAAACGTGCTCTGAAGAAAACTCGCGAGGATCATGAGCGCAAAGAAGCCGAGTACAACCGAGGGAATCGCGGCGAGCATCTCGATCGCGGGCTTGATAATCTCGCGGGTGCGGTGGCCGGCGAATTCCGACGAGTAGATGGCCGCCCCGACACCGAGGGGAATCGCCACGAGCATGGCGATGATTGCCGCCTTGAGCGTTCCGAGCAGCAGCGGGAACAGCGAGTATTTCGGCACCTCGGAGTTCGGCTGCCATGACCACTTCGGATCACGCCCTTCGTAGTACTCCTGCTTGAACGTCATTTTATGCAGGCTGGCCTCCTCCTGCACCTCGGCATCGGTGAAGACCGGGACCGCCTCCTTGAAAATGAAAACGAAGATCAGCAGGATGCTGAACAATGCGACCAGGGCGTTAACGGCGATGAATTTCTCCCCGAGAAACTCACGCCAGCGGGATTTAGGTTTAAACTTCAGTTCGCGCATGACGCCGGATAACTTTCACACCAGGCGGAGCGGGGCGCCCGGCCCCGCTCCGATGGTTCAAGTATTGAACGACTCTGCGAAGACGTCGAGTCGTCGTTCGCGACTATTTCACCACATTGGCTGCGGCTTTGTCTTTCGGCAGCGGGACGTAGTCCATATCAGCCGCGACTTTCTGGCCCTCCTCGGAGAGCGCCCAGTTCACCAGCTTTTTGAGCTCGCCTTCGGGCTTGGCAGCGAAGAACCAGTAGAGGTCGCGCGAAATCGGGTAGGTGCCGTTCGACACCGCCTCCATGGTCGGTTCGATCGCCGGATCATTGTCGCCCTTGCGCACCGCCGCGTACTTCACGCCCGTGGCCCACGCAATACCGCCGTAGCCGATACCATTCGGATCCTTCGACACCGCGTTCACCACGGCTGCCGTGCCGGGAAGCGTCTGAGTAAAGTCGGAGAAGTCCTCTTCGTCAAGGACGTGCTCCTTGAAGAAAGCGTACGTGCCCGAGTTGTTCTCACGACCGTACACGATAATGCGGGCGTCCGGGCCGCCGACCTCTTTCCAGTTCGTGATCGCGCCGGTATAAATGCCTTTCAGCTGCGCGAAACTGAGCTCGGTGACGGGATTCTTCTCATGAAGAAACACAGCGATACCGTCGAGCGCCACCGAGACCCGGTAGGCCTTCAGCCCCTTTTCTGCAGCGAGCTTGTTTTCTTTTTCCTTCATGTCGCGCGAAGACTGGCAGACATCGGTGGCGCTGTTCAACAGCGCTGCAATACCGGTTCCCGATCCTCCCCCCGACACCTGAATGATGGCTCCGGGGTTCTTCTCCATGTACACTTCGGCCCAGCGCTGACCGAGACGGACCAGCGTATCGGACCCTTTGATGGTAATCGCGCCTCCTGCGACCGCCATCGCGCCCAGGACCATGAGCGCCGCACCAGCAATCATCAACTTCTTCATATCGTTTCCTCTATCCTTGTGTTTCCGGTATTGAGGATACACGCTCCCTGACAAATCATTCGCACGTGATCACACTATTAACAGTAGACTAATATTGTTCAGAACTTCACCTGCAGATCCACCTGCAGCCTCGTGAAGTCGGTCGGCGACTGGGCCTCCAGCCCAATTTCATTCACGAAGTAAGTGACTCCGAAAGTCGTGTTCCGGGCCAGTTGCAGGTTACCGCCGAACTCGTGCCCGCGAGCGTCGGTGCCGCCTTCACGGAAATCCGAATCGGTGAATATGCCCACCACGGCGTCCGCTTCGACCCGCCGGTAGTTATAGCGCAACTCCCATGATCCCGGAGCCTTGGTTTTGCCGAGCGCGAACCCGACCAGCCAGCCTGTGCTGAGGCTGTCGGCAGCAGTGTTGGTCACGAAATCGCCCATGACGGTCAGGGGATACGTACCCAGCGAATGCTTGAACTCGATGAAGGCCTCGACCAGTTCGAATTCGGTCGAATAGCCGGTTGTCGTGTCACTGCCGTTCACAAATGACGATTGCGTGTTACCGTAAGGATCCTCGTCGTCGTAGAACGGCGCGAATCCCTTACTGTTGACGTAACTGTACAACCCGGCGCCCACCGCGACGCTGCTCTTTTTCTCGGCGAAGTGAAAGCGTGCAACACCTTCGGCGGCGCCCATCCAGGAGTCATCGCCCGTTGAACGCTCGTCGATCCACAGCCCCGCGCCGATAAGCGAAACCGATACGTCGTCAATGTCACGCTGCCAGTTAAGCGCACCGCCTTCCGGATTCAGGTCCGAATCCCAGAGCAATTCCGACGACCCCGGTTTGAAAAACGGGTTACCCATTTTGCCGGCGGTCAGGGTCACACCCGGAAGTTTTGGATGCGTGGTCTCGATATAGGCCAGATCAATCCCGATGCTCTTGGTCGAAAACGCGTCGTCGAGCGTCTGGTTGGTTGACACCGGGTCACTTGATCCGGACGCCAGTTGAACTCCGACCGTCGTGTACTCGGAGACCTCGCCGGTCACACCAAGGCGGGCGCGCACCCGATGGCGGTGGCGTGCGTCGCTGTCGTCCGTGTCCAGCATTTCATGGCGATACCGGAAATCGCCCTTGACCGTAACTTTCTCCCACCAATCGGCAGCGTGTGTGTCACCGTGTGCGGCCAGGCAGATGGCTGCGACCGACAAGGCAACGGCGGCATTCAGCCGGCGTGTGCTTCCCATTGTAATCGTTTTCCCTCATGTGAAATGTTCCTCACGTGCCTGCAACGGAACAGAACCGAGGGATTGTTAGGATTGTGTTAGCGTTTGGTTTTTGTTCAGCTAGAATTCAGACAACCGGCGACTGGTAGCCAGCGCCATGTGACTCAGCTGATTAATCCAATCGAGCGGAGCCGGGGACATGAATACGGAACGTGCTGCCCGCCCCGGCTTTACTTTCTACCGTGGCCATGCCGCCGTGTGCCTGCGCGATGTGTTTGACGAGCGCAAGCCCGAGCCCGGTTCCGCCGGTGGCACTGCTCCGGGAGGAGTCCACCCGATAGAAACGCTCAAACAGCCTCGGCAGATGGCGCGGCTCGATCCCAACGCCGTCATCGGATACGCTGATAACGAGGACATCCTTGAGGACTTCTGCACGCACGGTTACGTTTTTGAGCGTTTCGCCGTGCCGTACCGCGTTTTCTATGAGATTACCCACCGCCTGTTCGAGCCGCTGCGGCAGGATGTCCCACTCAAGATCCGGATCACATTCGCACGTAATCACCACCGACCGACCGCTCGCCAGCTCGTGGCGCGACTCGATAGCCTGCTCGAGAACTTCCCGGACCTTGTGACGGCTCAGTTCCAGTCTGACGTGTTCCGTATCGTTTTCGATTCGCGCCAGTGCAAGAAGATCGTCGACCAGCGCATTCAGCCGCGTGGCATGCTTCAGGATAATCGAAAGAAAGCGCTGCACATCCGGGCCATACTGGTCGCCGCTTTCCAACAGCGTCTCCGCATAGCCCGTGATGGCGGTGATGGGGGTTTTCAGTTCGTGCGATACATTGGCGACGAAGTCGCGGCGGGTCCGTTCCAGCTTGCGAAGCGTGGTGACATCGTTGAAGACGATCACCTGCCCGATCCGGGTGCCGTAACTGTCGCGAAGGGCAGCCACGTGAACGCTGAGATGCTGCTCCCGCGGCCCGGCCGGCGTGATATCGCCGGCCACGACCTCATCGCTGTGCGCCGCCCGGCTGATCAGGTCTTGAAGCCCGGGGACGCGAACGACGCCGAGGACCGGCTGCCCGATCGCCTGATCGGCACTCACGCGCGCCATCTCACAGGCGGCGCGGTTGATCGTGACGATCCTGTCGTTTAGATCGATCGCCACGACCCCTTCCGACATGCTGGCGAGAATCGCCTCGCGTTCGTTGCGCTGCTCGGCGGTCGTGCGAAGGCGGGCATCGAGCTGCTCGGCCATGTTGTTCATCGACTCGGCGACCGCCGCGATTTCCAGCGTGTTGGGAATCGCCAGGCGCGTATCAAGGTGCCCCGACGCCATCTTCTCGGCTCCCGCCCGGAGCTCCTCGAGCGGACGAGTCAGGCGCCGGAAAATGTAAAACGTGATTCCTGTCGCCGCCAGCAGTACGGCGAGCGCGGCCGCTGCCAGCCGCCGGTACAACCGCGAAAGCGCCCCTTCGACCTGTGAGAGCGCGTGCGAGGTTCTCACCACCGCCTCGACCTGGTTGTCGACAATGACAGGCACCGCGACATACATCAGCCGCGTCTGCAGGGTGTTGCTGAAGCGCGTTTGCACGCCGACGTCGCCCGCGAGCGCCTGCAGGATCTCGGGGCGACGCCCGTGGTTCTCCAGCGCGGACGGATCCTGTTCCGAGTCGCCGAGCACCACACCGCCCGTGTCAATCACCGTTACCCGCGTGTCGCTGAGCGCGCCCAGACGGCGCACCTGCGCTTGGACCGACTCACCGTCGGCCGAAAGAAGCGCGGGGCGAACTTGTTCGATGATTATGCGTGCGCGTGTTTCGAGCGTCTGCGCCGACTCCGCGAGGTACAACTGCTCCATTTCGTGCGACGCATACCATCCTGCGATGGCGAGCGACGCAAGGATGACGGCAAGATAGTATGGATAGATCCGCCAGAGCAGACGTCGACGGGTCATTGGCCCGGCTCCTTTCCTAACGCCGAAGGTGCGCGACTGGCGGGAATATAGAGCGGGCGCCCTGCAGGCGCAACCTCCGGCAGCGTCGATTGGAGGATTACCAAGATGTCGCCGGCCCGCTCAGATAGCCGACCGCCGGCTGGCGATCAGCGTTCATGCTGACGGTCAACGGGAGGCCACCGGTCACATGGGGAACGTCGATGACATGCAGCACCTCGCACGCCCCGGCGAACTGGGGCCCGATGCGGGCAGGCTGCTTTTCATCGCCGCACAAAAACGACCGGTTGAACCCAATATCCGGATCGTCGGGGTACGGCGGCAGGTAGCGAATACTGGCTTCGACCAGATCATGGAACAAGTGGGTGCCAAAAGAGAGTTCCGGCAGGTACTGGCCCTTCTGGAAGGCGCTTTCGATCCGCATGGACGTGTTGTTGATATCGCAGCAGCCCGCCGGCACGCCCAGCTCATGGACCAGACTGATCTATTTTGGATTGCCGCTCCGCCATCGATCCGTTATATTGCACGCGCTCCCCGGACAGAGACGTCAACGGTGTCACATCGGTTGAAGCAGTCCGACCACCGGGGGAACGCCTAGACTTTCGGAGAGCCAGCGTGAATTCACCGTTTGTACGAAAGGCCGGACGAGGGCCTGCCATTGTCTGTTTGCATGCCAGCACCGGATCATCCAGGCAGTGGACCCTGCTGATGGATCGGCTGGCCGAACGCTACCAGGTCGTGGCCCCGGACTTGTATGGCTACGGGCAGTCGCCGATGTGGCCTGAAGGTCGGCTGCTGAGTCTCGACGCCGAAGTCGAGCAGCTTGCCCCGGTGCTGGACTCGATCTCCGGACCGTTTCATTTGATCGGCCATTCCTACGGCGCCGCGGTTGCGTTCAAACTCGCCCTGACCTGCCCCATGCGGATACGAAGTGTTGTCGTGTTCGAACCGGTCCTGTTTAATCTGCTGTTTACGATGAAAGAGACGCAGCCGGCCGCGCAGGAGATCTGGGCCGTTCGCGACGATGTACGGACGCTCGTGCACGCGGGTCAAACCGAGCGGGCGGCTCTCCGTTTTATCGATTACTGGTCCGGTCCCGGCGTGTGGGATCAGTTGCCCGCCTGGCAGCGGGAGGCAATCGCCAAACGGATGGTGAAGGTGGTCTCGGATTTCGACGCCGCCTTCGGCAATCCGACACCGCTGGAGGCCTATCGCGACCTCGACATCCCCACGCTCTATTTGTACGGTCTGGAGTCACCAGCATCCACGCAGGAAATCGCTCAGTGGCTCGGCGGGAATCTCCCCCGCGCCGAGGTTCGGGGCCTGTTGGGGATGGGCCACATGGGACCAGTCACCCACGCCGAGCAGATTACGGAACTGATCGTACGGTTTATCGATAACCAGCCTCGGGGTATTCTGGTGCACCAGCTTCGCCGAACGCTGAAGCGGCATATGGAATCGTAGATCATCAGACTCCTGTCAGTCGATTTCCAAGTCACAGCACGAGGGGGTTTATTGGGCGATGGAAAAGCTTGACGTCTCGCTCAACCAATTGTATACTTATCAATAGATATTAACAGGTGATCTAAATCCCTGTCTCTCATTCACGGGGGGTGTGATGTCACGTACATTCCTTCTATTTGCAGTACTAGCAGTTGTTGTTGCTTTGGCGTGCTCGTCAGGTACAAATCCCTATGACCGGAGTAGTACGTACATCGGTATAACCGACTACCCGGTGGCGGATATCGGAGATTTCCAGCACTTCATACGCACCGGATGGTTGCCGGGTATCGAGGACTTCATCGATGGTGACCTGAATCTTGGGGAACCGTTTTTCGACCTCAACGGAAACGGTGTATACGACCGGGGGATCGATGTTTTTGTCATGTCCCCGGATCCATCGATCAATCAGGACGTGAATCACAGCGGTGTGTACGATGGCCCCGAGTCCTATTGGGAGCCGCCTATCCCGTGGGATGATATTAACGGTAACGGCACGTTTGACTACAAAAACTCCCGGCATGATCCCGGGGAACCATTTGTGGATTACAACGACAATGGCATACGAGATGAGATTATCGCCGACACGCAAATGTATATAACGCGCGCGACCGAAGAACCGGTCGGCGGAGGATGGATTGCGACGGCTTGGGAGATACTCGACTCCACCCACCTCTTTGTGTCGGAATCAGGCAAACTTATAAAAGGGCCTGAGCGTTCACCGTACACGTGGGACGGACAGCAAAACCGTCCGGCACGGGTATTTGGTTTTCACTTTCGCAAGTCCGATTCCGGGGTAGTGTGTGTTATTGACGCCGCCCTTTTCAGGGATACATTGTTGCTTCCCTTGACCGGCAATAGTGACTCAGTTCGGACACATTCTGTTGTTTACGCGGGCTGGGCGCACAATGCGCAGGATACCATCTCGTTCACGCGCACGGTTTCCGATGGGGCAACTCTGGACACCCCGTTTGGACGCTACGAGGGCTGCCTGAAGATTGCGTTCGAGTCCCCGCACTCCAGCGACACAACCATCGCAAACTACTTTGCAGAATCGTTTATTGAATTCTGGATCGATAGAGACAAGGGGCTGGTGGCAATCTACTCAGACCGGATCATACACTTGACCAAGGAAGTGTTTTTGGCACGACGGTATGACAGCCTCCCCCTGCCGATGACCCCATAGTTGAGACTTCTGCAGTCGGCCAGTAGACAGGAAGGTGCCCTACGCACGTCTCGGTCAGTCGCCCATGATCACGTGCTGCATCCACACGTTCGGCTCGATATAAAGTCCTAAGTCTCGCTCTCGGTCCATCTGTACCGGAACCAGCGCCAGCGGTACGACATACGGTCCGCTCTCCGGGAAGGACAGCCCGATCCAGTTCTCCCACTGAGCGATTGTCCCCGTGATTCGCATCGACTCTCCACACACACCGACCGTCTTCGCGCCCAACCGGGCATGAACGCGCATCCAGGCATCGAAGGGAAGACCTTCATTGTTAGTCCAATGGATATAGCGTTCGATGGGGGTCAGTGGATACATGTGTTTCTGGTTGGGGCGCACGGGCGCAAAGAGTGAACGACAGCCGTGCCTCCTGCCGATATCCAGCATGGCCTGAACTGCCGAGCCGGACAGGGCGCGGCCACGTAGTCCCGGGTCGACCACAATTTGCAGGGCAAACTGGCAGATGCCCTGACCTTCAAATGGCGGCGGGTTGTCGAATGCGGCTGGGAGGATCCAGTCGATACCGCCCGCCGGAAGATCCTCCGGCCTCCCATCCCATACCAGCGGCACGCTGTTGCCCATAGCCACGATCCGCTCGGTATCGGGCTCGACAAGGACAAATTGGTACTCAGGGTACACCTCGTAGAGGCGCATCCAGTAGCGCTCCACAAGATTGTCCTGCATCATAAAGGTTGGCCAGGCGGCCGATGGAAGTCGCTGGGCGGCGGATATCAAATCCGGTCGCTGATCCATAGTGATGATGGTGTGCGTCGTGTCAGTCATAGCGCCGCAAAGAAAGGAGCCATAGCCCCGTGGTCAAGCGCATTTTCCTGTCACCGCCCACGCGGTCAGCGAGGCGGCACGACGGAGAAACAGCTCAGGGAGGAGTAGTCGATTCTATCGTACGCCGTTCACGTGCCGGAACATAAAAAAGGCCGCGGCGACCAGACACAGCCCGGCCCACAGGAAGTCCAGTGTCAGCTTCTCCTTGAAGTAGAAGGTCGCGAAACCGGCGAACACGGTCATCGTGATGACTTCCTGCATGACTTTCAGCTGGCCCAGTGAATAATGTACGGCGCCGATCCGGTTGGCCGGAACCTGCAGCGTGTATTCGAAAAACGCGACCCCCCAGCTTATCAGAACGACAAACAGAATCGGCTTCGCCCGAAGGTCTCTCAGGTGGCCGTACCAGGCATATGTCATGAAAATATTCGACCCGATCAACAGCAACACAGGCATCAACCGGTCCATGCACAAACTCCAGTCCGAAGGTTCCGATTAGAGCCGGGATAGGGTGATGCGAATCAACGCCAAAGTCAAGCGGATTTGTGTTCCCGTCGAATCCTCATCGACCGGCCAGCTTGGCCTTGATTCGGTCCGATGTCAGGTGCTTGACGACATCGACTGCCTGGCAGGAGTTGTCGCCATAGTCGACCTCGACGCGACCGATCTTTTTTGCCGCCGCAAGCGCTCGCGTGTGCAGCTTCTTCGATCGGCAGCCGATCGCGTACAGGGCGTTGTTCATGGCGTCGCGGACGAAGTTTTCCTCGGATTGCAGGCCCTGCTCGATGGTCTCGATATGAGGCTCGAAGTATGAGTCGGGCAGGGACTTATCCTTGCCGGCCAGGCCCGCCAGCAACAGGTAGCCGCAGCGTCGCCGGACATGGTCTTCACTCCCAATCCACTCCTCGCACTTGGCCCGGCGAAACGGCACCCCCGACATTAATGACTGGCAGTACGAATGGGCCATCAGCCAATAGCCGACCTCGGACACCTGTCGTTCCACCTGCTGTTCGGTCACCTGCGAGTGGTCTTCTACTAGTGTCGCCATGACTTTGCAGTCAAAGTTTTTCTCCTCCCACATCTGGAGCGCCAGCGTGTGGTCCCGGCCGATCTGCTTTGCCAGTTTTTTCAGAGTGGTGAGTCCGATTCCATACGAACTCCACTCTCCGCCGGTCGGGTCGATCCGCTTCCAGGCCGCGACTCCACGCTCGTTGCTGTTCTTCTTCAGCAGAGCAATCACATCCTTTTTTGTCATACTGATTCTTCCACTATCTGTGGTTGTCGTTCACGCCCGGGATTGGATGATCAAACGAAACGAACTGCTACTCGGCTCTCAGCGCCTGGACCGGATCCACACGGGCGGCCCGCGCCGCGGGATAAAAGCCGGCCAGCACACTCACCAGCGTGCCGAACACGAGCGCGAGGGCAATCAGCCAGATCGGCAGTGCGAACAATTCCACCGGCTCAATCCCCTCATTTTCCATCACCGCCTGCGCGACTGCGGAAACCAGCCGCGTGATCAGCCAGCCGAAGACGATGCCGAGAACCGCCCCGCTGACACCGATGACCCCGGATTCGACCAGAAAGATCAACCGGATGTCGGCCGCGGCCGCTCCCAGCGACTTGAGCATACCGATCTCTCGGGTCCGCTCGATAATCGACATGATCATGGTATTCGCAATACCCAGCGAGGCGGTCACCAGGGCGATCAACCCGATCATACCAAGCCCAAGGTTGAAATACAACATGACTCGCCGGATTTCCTTGAACTGCTCCGCAAAACTGAAGGTCTCGAACCCCATCGCCTTGACCGAATCACGGATCGCTTCATACGATGCCGTCGGGGCCATGACGATAGTCGCCTGGCTGTAGGTCCGGCGGTCCGAGGCGGAGGTCGAGAGTGAAATCTGCCCCGATGCCAGCGCGGTGAGCATGGCGGTTGGATTCGCCGCATTGAATCCGCCGCCGGAGAGAGCGCGTGCGGTCGCCGCCGGCAGGATGATCGGTTTGACCCGGACGTGCCCCCGGTCGTGACCGGCAAGCACACCGACAACCGTCAGTGTCTCGGCGACCGGCACAGTCGCGCGCAGGTAGCCGTCGAAAAACCGTTTCAGCGCTCCCCCCAGCTCCGCCTGCATGACGCTGTCACGATACTCGGCGAACTGGAGCCTCCTGAACTCTATCGATCGAATGCGCCGCTCCAGATTCCCCTCACCCAGATCGAGCATGTGGACGAGTGCGCTGTCCATCACCGACCGCTGAACGCCCACAATCAACGACGTACCCAGCACCTGTGACGCCGTGTCGATACCCAGATCATGCACCAGCTCCGCAGTGACCATCGCCTCAGCGGCGGTATCCGATGCAAAGGTGTGACCCGCTGACAGGTCGGAGAACAACGGCGTGCGCAGCGCCGTTGAAGTCAGCGCCTGCGCCGACGACACGAACTGGGTGTCCGCAAGCCGGATGGTGACATCAAACGCGTCGTACGGATAGACCAGCGAAACCCCGTCGATTTCGCCCAGCACCGTCAACATGGAATCGGTGAGGTCAACGGCAGCTGTGCTGTCGGCGGCTTCAGCCGGTCGAACGATTACCATGGAAAACAACCCGAGACGGTCAAACTGCTCCTGCACGTATTGCTGATTGCCGGCTCCGAACGACAGCATCGACACAAACGCCGCGATTGCTATCACGACCCCCGCGATCGTCAATGACGTGCGGAGTTTCATGCGGCGAAGGTTGCCGGCCGCGATGTCGATCATGTCGCGAAACGTCATGGATTGGCTCCCCCATCGGTGCGGCTGTCGTCGACCACCGTCCCGTAGTGCATGCGCACGATCCGCCGGGCACATCGGGTCGCGAGGTCGCGGTCGTGCGTCACCAGAATCACCGTCAGTCCACCGGCATTGCGGTCCATCAGTAACCGGGCTATCCGGTTGGCGTTTTCGTAATCGAGATTACCGGTCGGCTCATCGGCAAAAAGCATATCGGGTTCCTTGACGAGAGCCCGGGCGAGCGCCACGCGCTGCTGTTCGCCTCCGGACAAGTCTGCCGGGAGGTGGTCAAAACGGTCGCCGAGTCCGAGTTCGGTCAATAGACGCGCGGCCCGGTCCCGCCGCTGACGGCGCGGGGTGCCGTTGAGGTAAAGCGCCAGTTCGACATTGGCCAGCGCGTTTCGATGCGACACGAGATTGAAGGTCTGAAAGACCATCCCCACCCGCAACGCCCGATACCGTGCCAGCTCCCGCGCGGACAAATCGCCCAGCCGGGTATCACCGGCAAATACGTCGCCCGATGTCGGCGTGTCGAGCCCCGCGAGCAGATTGAGCAACGTCGATTTGCCCGAACCCGATGCACCCAGCAGCGCCACAAACTCGCCCCGCTCCACCGAAAGCGACACCCCGTCGACCGCGCGTACTTCCTGCGGGCCGCGGCGATAATAACGGGTCAGGTTGTCCGCCCGAAGAATCGGGGTACTCTGCGTCACGAGTCGTCCTCTGAAGACATCATCCGATAGAACATGGTTGGGAACCGGTCACGTGCCGGAACCGCCGCAATGGCTATTTTAACAGCAACATCTTGCGTGTGTCAACGATGTCGCCCGCCGTCAGCCGGTATAAGTACACGCCGCTGGCGGATGCCGTTCCGTCCCATGTTACCTCGTAGGACCCGGCCGGAGCGGTTTGATCGAACAGCACCGCTACCCGTTCGCCGAGTATGTTGTAGACGGCGACCGACACATGCGTCCGAATCGGGACGCTGAATCCGATCGTGGTCGCCGGATTGAAGGGATTCGGGAAATTCTGCTGCAACTCAAACGCCTGCGGCAGACCTGCCGGGTCGTCGACAATCGACGTCGGAGTGCAGCCGACTCCGTACGCGCCGATCGGCACGCCGCCTGCACCGCCCGTGGCGCACGCCGACGACGACAGCAGCGTCAGATCCATCGCAGCCGTGTCGCAAAACATCGGATCCGCACTGATATTGCCGTCCTCACCGAGATTGTCCGCGATACAGCCGTAGTAATTGCGGACATTTCCATATACGTTGCAGTAGTTGAGCAGGATAGTCACCGAGTCGGTAATCGAGCAAAAGGCCGCGTCACCGCGATTGAAGACGATCATCGTGTTTCGCGGAACTACATACGTATCGCCGAGCGCCTGCATCCCGTAGGCGTTCCCGTAAAAAGTGCACCGCTCGACCTGCATGCTTTGATACCCGTACACGACACTCAGCCCGCCCGACTCGTTGCGCGCGAAAACGCACCGCTGCAACCGGGCGCTGCCGCCCACCAGGTCAAACACCGCCCCGCCCCCCGTATTCTCGTCGAACATGCAGTCGGATACGATAGCGCCATGAACGTCGGAAACGGCCCCGCCGCGACTCGCGGCATGATTCCGGGTAAACCGCGATGCACGAATAACGGGCCGGCCGAGCCCATCGATTGCCCCGCCGCGGTATGCCTCGTTATCAATGAAGGTGCAGGAATCAATTGTCGGCGCCCCCTGATATCCACCGATTGCACCGCCCAGCGAAGCGTAGTTATCCTCGAAGACTGAGTTTCGAATGGTGGGAGCGGTACGGTTTATATATATCGCGCCGCCCGTATCGGCGTACCCGTTGACTATCCGAAAACCATCGATAACGGTAAGAGAGTCCTCCCCGGAATCGAAAATGAACGCGCGATGTTCATCACCCGGATTGCCCTGGCAGTCGATCGTCACACCAGCCGCGCCGAGACCGGACTGGAACACGATTCCCTTGCCGTCGGCGGTTACATCGCGATTACCGTACCCGCTCAAATACGGCGCGGTAACATAGATGGTATCGCCGGTCGCCAACGAGTCCACCGCCTCCTGCAGATTCGTAAATTCGCCGGGGACGAATACCAGTCGCCCCTGGGCGGTTGCACAAAGGACCGCCGTCACCAGACCGACAATCATAATGCTTACCTGTCGCACCGGCTTCTCCATTCGCTTGCGTTTTCGTAGCGGGTCGCCCCTTAAGATAACACCCTAACTGCCATCAACAATTGTATTTACGAAACGAAAGAGGCGGAAGATTCGTTTAACTGCGTTTTGCGATGTCGGTGATGCTGTCGACATGATATCGCAAAGCTGTTTGGAAAAAGACAATTGCCTAGTATCATACGACTAGACTTCAAAACCTGTCGGATTCAAACAACTCCGACAGGTTGTTCGTCACTGTGGGGTGATGTGTCCGCAAAACACGGAACGGACATACAGGGTGTACCAGGTTAAGGGTAAATCATGACATACAGAATCCAGATAGCGCTCTCGGCGGCGCTGGCACTTATTGCGGGACAATTGCACGCCCAGCGGCTCGATACGCCGCGCCCGGCCGAGACCCGGCTTGAAATCCAGGCCACGAAAGCGCCCGTGCCGCTCGATACACTTCCTTTTTGGTCCTCCGGAGAGGAAGACGTCTACTCGACCGGGATGGCCTGGCGCGATGCCGACAACGACGGCTACATTGACGCGTTTTTCTCCAACGGCAACGACATTGTCCGCGCGTCAAATTTCGTCTACCTGTCCAACCGGGGACAGCTCCCCGCAATGGCGTCGTGGTACAGCACAAATCAGGAGTACTCGGGGCACTGCGCGGTCGGCGATATCAACGACGACGGCTACGCCGACTTCGCTGTTTCGAATTTCCTCGGACCGCAGGGTTTCAGCCAGCCCAACCTGCTCAACATGTACCTGAACATCAAAGGCTCCCTGCACCCGTCTCCGGACTGGTACTCCGGAGACAGCGTCTACTCGTTCTCGTGCGCCCTGGGCGATGTCGACTCGGACGGCGACCTGGATCTTGCGGTGGCCACGGGCGAATCGTACAACGACGTCTCGATTTCCGATCGGATCTACTACAACGTGAACGGCGTGCTGCAGGCGCTGCCCGGGTGGCAATCGGCGGCGGCAACCCAGGCGATGGACGTGACCTGGGGAGATGTCGACAACGACGGTGATCTTGATCTCGCCTTCTGCTATGACGACCGCCCCGAAGCCGTGCACTACAACCACGGCGGCGTGCCGGAGACGGTTCCGTCATGGCAGGCCGGCACCAACCAGTCCGCGAATACGATTTTGTTCGGCGACGTCAACGGCGACGGTTGGCTCGACCTGCTGGTCGCCTATAACAGCCAGCTTAGCGGCAACGGGCGATTTGCCGTCTACTTCAACAATGGCAGCGGCGCCCTCGCCACTACCCCCGGCTGGGAATCGGCCACCGGAGGGTACGGGTCCGGCCTGTCGCTGTACGACTACGATAACGACGGCGACCGCGATCTCGCCGCCGGCCGATGGTTTGACCGCCCCCGCGTATATGAAAATACCGGCTCCACCTTCACGCCCGAACCGGTCTGGAGAGCCACCCCGTCCAAGACCGTTGAGGCGATGGCGTGGGTGGATGTCGATGCGCGCGGCGTCGAGTGGCGCGCCGATACGCTCACGGTCGATGGCTCCCGCCGCCTGTTCTACACCAGCCGTGACCCGCTCTACTCGCTGGACTCTGTCATCGCCGACGGCTCTCCGCTCGGGTACGACGACTTCTGCTACGACTTGGTCTCCGGTTGGATTTCGCTGGCACAAGCGCCCTCGACTGACCTCGTGGTTCACTACCAGTACTCGTTTACGAACGATCTGGCAATCTCGGACTGGGGCGGGTCGAACGACGCATACGGCAGCGCTCAGTCACCGTTTGTGATCATCGCCGCCGACACCACCTACGGATTTGCTCCCTTTACGGTGCAGTTTACGGACAGCTCGAACGGCGCGGGCAGCCAGAAATGGAAATTCGGCGACGGGACCGAATCCACCCAGCCGAACCCGCTGCACACCTACACTGAGGGCGGGCTGTACGATGTCTACCTCGAAAACGTCTCCGCCTCCGGGTGGCACAACCATACCGAACGAGATATGATCATCGTACTTGCGGACACCCTGACGGTCGGAATCGATACGATCGGCCCCGGCCAGCAGGCCGTCGTGCCGGTGTACCTCGCCAACAGCCAGCCGCTCGAGGAGATCATCATACCGTTTCGTATTCAGGACTACCCGGTCGACCTCACCTTTGTGGGAGCAGAACGCGGAGACCGCACGGCCTACTTCGAGACGCTGTCATACCTTTCGTACCAGGTTGTCGCCGGGGAGTACCGCATGACCCTCCGCCTCGCGGCTGACGACGGTAGCGGAGCCCTGCCCCTCGCGCCCGGCTCGGGCGAGATTCTTCGCCTGGTGTTTAACACCGGCGGCGCGCCGACCCCCGGCCAGTTCAACGTCGTCGACACGTTCTATCACTCGATGTACTCGATGGTGATGCACACGACATACATGGAGTATGTCCCCAAATCGTACAGCGGCGGTATTCTGGTCGGTGACCAGCGGTGCTGCGAGGACTTCACCGGAAATGTCGACAATGACCTCTCCGGAAACGTCGATTTATCCGATCTGATCTATTTCGTGAATTTCCTCTTCCTCGGCGGACCCGCGCCGGTTTGTCCGGCGGCGGCAAACGTCAACGGTGACGTCAACTGCGTGATGGATCTCTCGGACTTGATATACCTTGTCAACACCCTGTTTCTCGGCGGGCCCGCCCCGGCCGCCTGCGACCCGAATTGCGAATGAAACAGCACTCGTTCATCCATCCGTTCAACTCCGGCGCGGAGTATCTCACCGATGAGCGCTGCTACATCAACGAGTATCTGAACGAAGGCGCCGACGGAATGTCGATCGCGCGGGCACGCGTCGAACCCGGAATCACAACCGCGTGGCATCGACTCCACGGTGTGACCGAACGGTACGTGATTCTCGAAGGGAGAGGGCGCATGGAGATCGGCGACGAACCGGCGTTTGATGTCTACGCCGGCGACACCGTCGTGATACCGCCCGGTACACGCCAGCGAATCGCGAATATCGGCCCCGACGAGCTGGTCTTCCTGTGTCTGTGCACCCCGGGCTTTACCCCGGAGTGCTACGAGCCGCTCGAGTAGCCCGCTATAGCCAGCAGTCGGGAGTTGGCCCGCCAAGGAAAAGGAAGTTCACCAGGTAGATCAAATCGGACAGATCGGTCGCCCCGTCCCGATTTATATCGACAACGTCCCAGTCAGCCGGTGGCGGTCCATCGAGGAAAAGGTAGTTTACGATATAGATCAGGTCCGACAGGTCGGGCCCCGCCATATCGCCGTTCATGTCGCCGCATACGGCGTCCGGGACGCACTCGTACTGCACCACCGATACATTGTCGAGTCCACCTTCAACTTCCGAGTCCCCCGCCCTGTCGGCTGCATCGAAACGTACATATATGCCGTCGGTCAGCGCAACGTAGTCAGCCACCCGGAACGCATCGGCCTTCCATCCCCGCTCTGATCCCGTCCCCATATCGTAGTGTGCGACCGGAATCCAGTATGACCCGTACGTGTTGGAAATGTAGACCTCAAACTCATCCTCGAAGGGACCTCCGCTCTCGCTGCTGTAGAACCAGTACGAGTAGCGTATCCACGGATCCTCGACCTCAGTGAAATCGAACAGGGGTGAGTAGATGATCGTGACGCCTCCGTCGATATCGTCGAGTCGCGCCTCGTTCCCGGTGACGAAACACCGGCCGGAACCGGAAGCATCGGTCAGCGGCGAACCACCCACGCCGTGCCCGGCCGGGTAAGCGCGCTCCCAGATCCCGTCGGTCGCCGATCCCCAGACGGTCCAGCCCAGGTCGTCGTCGAAATCATCTGCCCAGACGACAGCCTGGTCGCTCTCGACCCGAACGACATGAGGCGCCTCCGGGCTCCCCTCGTACCACACGCCGGTCTGGACTTCATCGACCGTGATATAAAACGTGAATGTGCGCCCGCACTCGGCCGCCGGAAGGACCATGCGAAACGCGCCGTCCCCCAGGTCGACCAGCGGTTCCGTCGTATAAGGACTGTCGTCGACAGACCAGTGGTACTCGGCACTGCCGGGCACAAGCTGCGATCCGTAGGATCCCGATATAGTGAGATTCATTATGCAATCTTCGCCCGGGGCGGCGATGTCAGGCAGCGATTGGTCGAATTCGATTGTCACCAACGGCGGCGGCTCACTGGTGACCGCCACCGTGTATGCGGTCGCCAGCATGCCTTTGGTCATGCGCGTGAAGTAATCGAAATTAACGTAGCTGGTGCTGTCTCTGGCGCCGTGATAGACCGTGGAGAAATTCCGCTCCGCGAGAAAGACGGCCGGCCAGCCGAGTTGGTGAAACGGATAGTGATCGGAACCGCCCGACGTCCCCGCAAGGATGCCGTGAATTCCCACCAGCGAATCGGCGATCTGGTCCCACAGCAGCGGATAGTACGTTCCGTTGCCGTAGAACAGGTTGGCCTCACTGCTGTTTGTCAAATGCCCGATCATGTCCATGTTCAGCATGCATATGATCTGCTCACCCTGCAGGTACGCTCGTGATGCGTACTCCCACGATCCGTACAGCCCGATCTCCTCGGCATCAAAGAGAACGAAGTCGAGCGTGACATCGACATCGACATCCGACAGCGCCCGCGCAATCTCCAATACGGCCGCCGTTCCCGTTCCGTTGTCATCGGCGCCGGGACTGGCGGCAACCGCGTCCCGATGCGCCCCCACCACTATATGGTGGTCGGGATACACCGAACCCGTCTTCCGGGCGACTACGTTTTGACAGGACTTCAGCACACCGCTGAATTCATGATAGAAGCTGTCGATCACCACCGTATCGTAACCGAACTCCCCAAGCTTGGAAGCGATCCAGTCGCGGGACGCATAGTTCGAATCGGTCGCCACCGTCCGTCGCCAGAACGCCTGCAGACGATACAGGTAAGATACCAGTGAGTCGTACTCGATACGTTCGATCAGTGTGTCGAGACCCGGCGGGAGTTCGGCGGCTGCGCGTACGCCGAATTCGGCCGCCCGGTATTCGATTTGCAGCAGTTCGGTATGAAGTGGGGCGAGCTCGAACTGATTGCGCGAATCCGCCAGGGTGGCCGGTGGCACCCGATACAGCCGCAGCCCGTCCTGCTCAAAAAGCAGAGGGAAACGCCCGACATTGCGCCGGTCCGGACACATGTCAACCGCCAGCTCACCGAGTGAGATGTCGGCGGCCAGCAAGTCCATTTTCAGGGCTGACCCGGCTAACCGCTCTGCGCCGGCGGCGTCGACCAGAACAAGGTACGCGTTCTCGAGCCGCGTGACGGGCGTCACACGTGATGCCCGCAGCGTTCGGGCCTGCTCGTGCGACGTCACGTCGACACGATACAGATCACCCGCCCGCGCCGCCGTAACGGCTGTGAGTACAATCAGGGTGGCCGTCAACAAGGTTTTCATGTGATCTCCTCCCAGAGAGGTCGCCGGGTTCCGCTCCGATCGGACATAATCCTGACCGGTTATCCGAACTGTCGCGCATTAACGGGGTAAACGTGAGGAGTAAACCGCCGCGGATATCGTTAGCGAAAGATCGCTAATTTTGTCTACTTTGTCCAGTGCAAAGACTGGCCGACGTCCGGCCCGTCGCCGCCGCGATACTCTGCGGCAATCAATCGAGGATGGTACCGCGGCCGGGATATCCTGCGACGAGAGATCCAGCAAATCGACGAGAAGGCCGCTTCGGGTGCAATCGCCCCATGGTCGGTCGCACACCCCGACAAAATCTGACAATCCCGGTCCACGTATTGCACTCCAGCGCAGACGCATGTCCTTGTGATTAAATAGATTACATGGTGTCGCCTTTGAAGACGCAACTGTCCATATCATAAATCGTTTGACACCGGCCCCTTCCCGTCGCTCATTAAAGCATACTTCCGCTGGGTCATACCCGAAATTCTACAGACCAAGCGCTCCTCACACGCTTGAGAGAGGTGTGTCGATGAAGAGGTGGGTAGCAGGACTGGCCCTGTCGATATTCGTGTGCGCGGCATCGGATGCCGCCGCAAGCTGCATGACCTTTCGCTGGACTGCCACCGGCGATGATGGTCATATCGGCACTGCCACATACTATGATATTCGCTATTCCAGATCGGGCATCACCGAGGCTAACTTCTATTCCGCACAGCAGGTGATATTCCCGCCCATTCCCAGAGAGTCCGGATCGCCAGAACAATGGACGATCTGCGGGCTGCCGTCACTCACCGGCTACAACGTGGCGATCAAAGCCGGCGACGAGGCCGGCAACTGGTCCCCCGTTTCGAATGTCGCGTTTTTCGTGACCGACGAGCAGGTCGGGTTCCGGGGCGATGTCAACGGCAACGGCATTCATTATGAGGTCGGCGATGTCCTGCTGTTCACCAACTACTTTCTCTTTGGATCAACCGTCTTCACGGTCAATATCGTGCAGCAGATCGAGGCAACCGATGTTAACGCCGACGGCATTACGCTTACGGTGGCCGACCTGACCTACCTGATTCGCGTTGTGGTGGGTGACGCCTCGCCGCTGCTGAACCGGCTCAATCCACACGCCCAGCAGGTTTCCGTGGAAACGCGCCGGGACGGCCGGTCCGTGGTTATATCCACGGATGCCGTGGCGACTATCGGCACTGCGCTTTTTGTATGTGAAGTTGATGCCGACGCCGAGATCGGCATTCCCCGACTGAAACCGGCCGCGGCGGGAATGGATTTGACCTGGCATCGCGACGGCAATCAGCTGCGCCTGCTCGTGTACGATCTCGGTCACGCGCGGGTCGAATCCGGCAGGCACGACCTGATCGAGATTCCGCTGAGCGGTTCCGGAATGTTGAGAATCCTCTCCTCCGATATCGCCGACTTCGAAAGCCGCGCCTATCGGTCGGGATCGGTTGAGGAACTGCCGTCTCAATTTACGCTGGACCAGAACTACCCGAACCCGTTCAACCCGAGCACCACGATAAGCTACGCCCTGCCGTCGCCCGCCCTTGTCTCAGTCGACGTGTTTAATGTGCTGGGGCAAAAAGTGAGAACACTTGTGGACGAGACTCAGGAGGCGGGGCGACATGAAGTGGTCTGGGACGGCACCGATGCTGCCGGCATCACGGTATCATCGGGCGTGTACTTCTATCGTGTGACGGCAGACGATATCACCCGGTCGCGCAAGATGCTCCTGCTCAAGTGACCGGAATCGGCCGCTGCGGGGTCGACTACCAGCTGCCGCCACCGCCACCACCTCCGCCACCGCCCGAAAAGCCGCCGCCTCCTCCGCCGCTCCGCGTCCCGCTGCTGCGCGGCGCCGAGTACATCGCCGAACTCATGCTGGCGGTGGCCGCCGACAGCGAATGCGTGAAACTCGCTGTACTGAAGTGAGTGAATCCCCGGCTCGAGCGATACCAGTCGGGCGGCTGGTTGTAGATTCCTTCGAATGCGCCGGCCCATTGATCGGCGACATTGAGGGCGATCGCATACGGCAGATGCCGATAGAAGAGGTCTTTTTCCCCCATCCGCTCGAGCTGGTCTTTCTCCACCCGTTCCATAAACGTCTGGAAACCGCGCACATGCATGTTGGCTTCCGCCCCCAGCCGCGTCTTGGCCGGCATCGCTGCGCCGAAAAGCGCCACGATAAATGCGCTCGCGATCGCCGCAATAATCGGGCGAAAGGGTACGCTCTCGGCGGTGGCGAACCCCACAACAAACACCCCGATCGCAACCAGAACGGCGTACATGACGTACCGCCCGCGCACTTTGTCCGGCGCCGCAACGAAGTATTTCTTGTCCATCAGCATTTTTTGGACCGCACTTTTTAACGCCGGCAGGTGTTTGTAGAACTTGTTCTTGAGTTCGGATATAGCGACCGTGGCCGCCCCCGCTGGAAATAACGCGCTCAGGAGGCTGGCTTCGAACGGACCAAGGCCGGAGTCCGCCTCCTTCAATCGCGTCAGTTCATAGTCGGTTGACTCGAAAATGAGAATGGTGCGCGTCTTCTCTTCGATTCGCAGGTACCCCTTCACCGCCAGAGATATGACCGATGCGGTGATATCGCGCGGATCGAGCCGCTCATCGACAAGCGCGCCCGCCTCCGCGGGCGTGATCGGCGTCCCCCCCACTGCGGGCGGATCGTACTGGACCGTGATCGCCTCACGGACCTTGGGATCGCGGCCATAACGCCACCACTGCCGAATCATGAACAGAAGTACGAACACAGGAACGATCAGAGTCCAGTTGTCCCTGATGTTGGTCCGCCACAAAAACTGCTGCCAGGCCGACGGTGGCGTAACCACACCTTTGTTCCAACCGAGGGCGATCGTAAACCCCTCGTTCGCACCAAGGGGGTGCAATGTCCGAAAAGATGCCCCGAAGGCTGACGCCTCCCACACGCACGAAGTATCCGTAGACCCGCGCCGCCCCGTATAACAGCCGTACTGAAACCGTTCGGTATCCGCCCCGCTCGGCAGACGGATCGTCGCCGACGCCTCTTCGATCACCGCCTCCCACTCATCCCCCGTGACGTTCCAGTACAACTCGTCGTGGCGGTCGAGAAACAGTAAGGCGTTTTCGATGGTGTAGGTGATGACATACACCTGGCGGCCGTCGACATACCGATCCGGATCGCCGATCCGGATATGCACGACACTTCCGGTTCGTTCCACCTTCGTTTGCCACGCGTTGCCGCGATCGTCGGCGACGCCGGCCACGTCGATCGGCATTCGTATCGTTTCCCCGAGATCGGTCTGGTATTTGTAGGGGATATCCCGGAATATGCCGTGTCGCTCGCGATGGAACGTGACCTCGATCGACTCGACCACCGTGCACGTGGCGTCTTCGTGAACCTCGATATCGCTATGGAACCGATTGATCGTGAAATACTCGGCCCGCGCGTCGACCGACACAACCGAGCACACGATCGCAACAAGCAGGACGAGTCTCACCGCGCCGCCCGTCGTCAAACCGAACATAAGGCTTTGCCCATGCGCTTTCAGGAGAAGTCCGGTTTGACGGGCTTGCGTTCGACATCGGGCATGTCGAGCTGGAAGAACTCCCGCTGCTGAAACCCGAACATCGAGGCGACGATGTTCGACGGGAAGGACTCGATCATCGTGTTGTAGTCGCGCACCACGGCGTTGTAGTACCGACGCGCCTGCTCGATACCGTCCTCGAGCGATGAGAGCTGCTGCTGAAGCTGCATGAAATTCTGGTTGGCCTTCAAATCCGGATAGGCCTCCGCCACCGCAAACAGGCTCTTGAGCGTATCCTTGAGCATGTTCTCCGACCGCGCCATGTCGGCCGGACCGGTGGCCCTGGCCATCATCGACCGCGCTTCGGTCAACCGGGTGAGCACCTCTTTCTCGTGCGAGGCGTACCCCTTGACCGTCTCCACGAGGCTTGGAATCAGATCAAAACGTTTCTTCAGCTGGACGTCGATATCGGACCACGACGATTGCGCCGTATTTTTCAGACGCACCAGCCGGTTGTACAGTGTGATGGCCGCGATCGCTATGATAACGATGACGACGCTTAGAACAATCAACAGCGCCATGTCACGGGTCCTCCCGAGAGAGCTGTTTAAGAGTACGGCCGGACGAGCCGGCCCGGCGACAGTCAGTCTGCCGACTTGTCGCGGTGATGCAACCCCTCAAGATACAGGTTCAGATACCGGTTTTCAAGTTCCGTGTGGGTGGCCGTAACCTTGATGATGTCCCGCTGTGACACCAGCCCGATGATTTTGTCCTCATGGACGATCGGCACGTGCCGAATCCAGTTCTTATCCATAATCCCCGCGATATACTCGAGGTCGTCATCGGGCAAACCGACAATCAACTGATACGACATCACGTCGGACACTTTCAGCGTATGATACTCCCCCGTGGTCTGGTGAATTCGAAGAAAAATGTCCTTGTCGCTGATTATTCCTGTCAAATGGCCGTCGTCATCTACCACCGGCAGACAACCGATATTGTGCGTTATCATCAGATCCATGGCCTTGTCGATGGTGTGCGACGGCCGGGTCGTGATGACATCTCGCGACTTCTGCTCCAGCAGACTCCGTACGAGCATACTACACCCTTCCTTCAGCTTATTGTGATTGTCAAGCGCTCCCGGCAGTGGGTCAACCCTGTCGTCAATATAACTCCGGCAGCAGGGACCGACAACAAAAACGGGGCCGGATTCGGACCGCCGGTGCCTCCCGGAAAACACACTCGGACCCCGAATGCCGCCACGCAATCCAATAGTGTTCTCCGCCCTGTTCGTTGTATATTGTCCCGATGAGGAACCTCGAAGAATGAGCGAACGCGTGATATATGTCGTGATCGGCTGCGACACCGATCCGGACCGGGCCACGTTCAACCCGGATGCCGCACGCGCCACGACACTGATCTGGCGCGGATTGACTGAGGGCATTCCGCGCGCCAGGAAAGCTGTCGAGTCGATCCGCGACGCCGACGGTAAACCGCCGGTGTTCACCTGGTGCCTGCGGGCCGACCACCAGGTCAAAACCGCTCACGGCTCATACGCATATGTGATGGAGACATTCGCCGAGCAATTGATCGAGTTGGAGCGAGGCGGCGATGAACTGGCATGGCATCCCCACTTCTGGAATCACGACTCGGCACACGGGGGATGGTACCAGGAGTACCGCGATGTCAACTGGCAGATCGATATGCTCCGCGGCGCCTTCGACGCCTGCGAACGCACATTGCCCGGTCGCTTCCGCTCCGCACGCCTCGGCTGGACTTATCACAATAACACGACCTTCGCGGAGCTCGAGAAACTCGGGATACAGGTGGAATTCTCGGCTCTGCCGGGACATCGGATCGATCCCGGCCGCCGCGCCGGCCCCAACGCCAACTTCTTCGACTGGTCCATCACGCCGAATCACCCCTATTACGCCGCCGCTGCCGATTATCGGCGTCCCGCACGGGACGGAGAACCCGCCCGCACCATGCTTGAAGCCCCCGTGTTTGTGAGCCGGTCACGGGCCTGGTCCCTGTTTCGGGGAGCCGTGCTGGCGCGAAAAATGAAGGCTGCGGGGCAATTGCTTCTGGCCCTGCGGCACCCCTCATATTTCATCACGATTACCGGCAGGCCGGCGCTGTTTGCGCCGGTGCAAAACGAGGCCCGACTCGTGCTAAAACGATCCGACACCGTCTTCCTCGTCACCTATTTCCACCCCGATGAACTGCTCGAAACCGGCAACACCGTGTACTCACTCGAGCACCTGGTTCAGAACCTGAAGAACCTGATCGACCTGGCCGAACGGGAAAGCGCATCCCTGCGCTTTGTTCGGGCCTGCGACCTGCCCGCCCTCCTGCAAAAAAGCGCTCCTTCGGCGTCCGACTCTCTCTGAAAATCCGCTTGGAGGAACCGACTCGGTCCGTTACTATTACGGGCATCAGCCCGTATCGGCTAAGCCGCTTATCGGGAACAAGTTGACCGGTCGCGGGTATGCCGGATATGTCCCGCGCGGCACGTTGAAGGCTTCGAGTGAAGCTTCCGATGACACTACTGTACGGCGTCAGGCCACCGCGACGGGAGTTTGGAACGAATACGTCGCAGCAAGCCGTCAGGCAGCGTAAGGAATCATGCAATGGACAACACGGGAAAATTGAAACAGGTTTTCGCCGAGGCCCTTCAAATCGACATCGCCCGGGTCGCCGACAACCTCGAATACAACTCCATCCCGGAATGGGATTCGGTCGCCCACATGTCGCTCGTGGCGGCAATCGATAGCGCCTTCGACATCATGCTCGATACCGACGACGTCATCGACATGAGTTCCTTTGCCGAAGCCAAAAAGATCCTGGCGCGCTACGACGTGGAGTTTTAACATGTTGACCGGAAAGTGGGCACTGGTGACCGGTTCCAATCGCGGAATCGGTCGGACGATTATCGAAACATTCGCCGCCAACGGCGCGCATATCCTCGCGAACGCGCGCACCGAAGGATCGCTGGACAGCATCTGCCGGGATCTGACAGGCAGGCACTCAGTACACGCCCACCCGGTCTATTTTGATGTCTCCGACCCGGCGCAGGTCAAAGCCGGATTCCAGCACATCTTCAAAATCACCAAACAGCTCGATATAACGGTCAACAACGCCGGCGTACTGGACAACAGCCTGCTGGGGATGCTCAGCGCCCAAACGGCACAGCAGATGTTCGCCACCAACGCACTCGGCACAATCTACGTCATGCAGTACGCGGCCCGCATGATGATGAAACAAAAACAGGGTTCCATCATCAACCTCAGCTCGATTGTCGGCGTCAACGGCAACGCCGGACAGGTCGCCTACAGCGGCAGCAAAGCCGCCGTGGTGGGAATCACCCGGTCGGCGGCAAAAGAACTGGCACCGTCCAATATCCGGGTCAACGCAATCGCGCCCGGCTTCATCGACACCGATATGGTCCGGTCACTCTCTCAGGAGAAATTCCAGGAGCGGATGGATTCCATCAAGATGAACCGCATCGGCACGCCGCAGGACATCGCCGACTGCGCCTTATTCCTCGCCTCCGATCTCTCCCGATACATCACCGGCCAGATTATCGGCGTCGACGGGGGTATGCTGATTTGAGTTTTTTCGATGATCTGCGCCGGTTTGCCGACAGCGCCGCGGCCATCGACAGCGCCGGCAAACGGATCACCTATGCCGAACTGGCGACTGCGAGCGACCGCTTCGCCGATAACCTGCGCGGTGACAAGAAACGCCTGGTCTTCATCCTCTGCGGCAATAACATCGAGACCCTGACCGGTTACCTCGGTGTCGTGCGAAGCGGCCACACCGGCGTCCTGCTGGCCGCCAACACCGAGCCGGGCCTGCTCGCGAATCTGATCGAATTGTATCGCCCGGACTACATCTGGCGCCCCGCCGACGGCGAGGGACACATTACGTATGCCGCCGGCAACTACGAGTTGGTGAATCGTGATACGTCTCGCTCTGTTGAGATTCACCCCGCCCTGTCGCTGATGCTGTCTACCTCGGGAAGCACCGGCAGCCCCAAGATGGTCCGGCTGACGTCGGCCAACCTCGAAGCCAACGCCGCGTCGATCGCCGAGTATCTCGGCCTCTCCGCGCGCGAACGGCCGATCACGTCGCTGCCCGTGAATTACTCGTACGGCCTTTCCGTCATCAACAGCCACCTGAAAGTCGGCGCCGTCCTGCTGCTCACTGACGCATCTGTCATTACGCGACCGTTCTGGGACACGTTTCGCGATCTCGAGGCGACCTCGTTCGCCGGCGTGCCCTACACCTATGAGATGCTGCGACGGATCAGGTTCTTCTCGATGAGCCTGCCGAGCCTCAAGACCATGACCCAGGCCGGCGGCAAGCTGACGCCCACCTACGCGCGCGAATTCGCGGAGTTTGCCGCCGAGCGCGGCATCCGGTTCTTCATCATGTACGGTCAGACCGAGGCCACCGCCCGCATCTCGTACCTTCCCCCCGACCGGGCGCTGGACAAGTACGCCAGCATGGGCATCGCCATCCCCGGTGGCGTCCTCCGGATCATCGACAGCGCCGGGCACGACATCACCACGCCCGACACCGACGGTGAACTGGTCTACTCCGGGCCCAACGTCATGATGGGATATGCCGAGAGCGAATCCGATCTCGCGCGAGACGATGAACTCCACGGCGAACTGCGCACCGGCGACATCGCGCGCTTTGACGCCGATGGCTTCTTCTACATCACGGGCCGTATGAAGCGATTCATCAAGATCTTCGGCAACCGCGTCAATCTCGACGAGATCGAGCACTACCTCAAATCGCTCGGTTACAGCTCAGTCTGCGGCGGCCGCGACGATCTGCTCTGTATCGCCACCACCGACCACGACAAAGCCGGCGAAATCAAGGGCGTGGTCACGAAAAAGTACGGCTTCCATCACACCGCGGTGCGCGTCGCGGCGGTCGATGAGATCCTCAAAAGCGAGTCGGGAAAAATCCAGTACGAACGGATTTTCGAAGGGATGCTGCGGCCATGACACTCGACGAACTGCTCGGAGTCGGACCGTACAGCCTGCCGCGTCGCGAAAAGCAGGCCCTGCTGGTCGAGCATCTCAACGCGTTGACCGCCCACCATGCCGCACGGTGCCGCCCCTACCGCCGGATTCTCGATGCCTACGGGTACCGAGACAAAGGCCTGTCGTGGGCTGCCGTCGAAGAAATGCCGTACCTTCCGATCGGCCTTTTCAAGGAATTCGCACTCAAAAGCATTCCCGACGGCGACGTCATCAAAACGCTTACGTCGTCGGGCACAACCGGCCAGAAAGTCTCGCGCATCTTCCTCGATAAGGAAACATCGAGACGACAGACCCGCGCGCTGTCCGCAATCATGCAGGACTTCATCGGGGGCAAACGGCTGCCGATGCTCATTATCGACACGCCCAACGTCATCAAGGACCGCACGCTGTTTTCGGCGCGCGGTGCCGGGATACTCGGCCTGTCCAATTTCGGCCGCGACCATCTGTACGTGCTCGACGACCACATGCGGCTCAAGGTCGATGACCTCAAGAAGTTCCTGCTCGCCCATCCGGATGAACCTATCCTGCTGTTCGGCTTTACGTTTATGGTCTGGCAGCACTTCTATGAAGAACTGAAAGCGACATCCGCCGATATCGACCTGACCCGGGGTGTCCTGATCCACAGCGGCGGCTGGAAGAAGCTGACCGACAAATCGGTCGACAACGCCGCCTTCAAAAAGGCCCTGCGCGCCGTGTGCGGAATCACCCGCATACACAATTTCTACGGTATGGTCGAACAGATCGGATCGATCTACATGGAAGGTGATTCCGGGTACTTCCAGACGCCGGTCTTTTCCGATATCATCATCCGCGATCCTTACGATTGGTCGGTCCTGCCTGCCGGTCGTGAGGGAGTGATCGAACTGGTCTCGATTTTGCCCCTCAGTTATCCCGGCCACGCGCTGTTGACCGAGGATCTCGGACGAGTTGTCGGCGAAGACGATTCTCCGGACGGTCGCAGGGGCAAGTACTTCGAGGTGCTGGGGCGCGTGCCGAAAGCGGAGATTCGCGGCTGCAGCGATACCTATGCCGAGGAGGCGGCTGCCCGTGGAGTATAAAATCATTGCGCCGAAAGGCACAGACATCGACACCCTGGCGTCGCGCCGCGTGTTACCGCCGTTCGCCGAACCGGTCCTCGCGTTTGTCGACGCCGTCTCGGCACGCATCCTCAAGGACCCGCGCTTCAAACAGTATCCGGAACTCATGGCGATGGCCTTCTGGATGCGTCGCGGCAATATCGTAAAGCTCAAGGCCGACTTCGAATCGAAACGCGGCAGCCGCGCCTGGCTCGGCCGAGGCGTCGTGTTCCATATCGCGCCCGCCAATGTCGACACGATTTTCGTCTATTCCTGGTTTTTGTCCATGCTGGTCGGCAACATCAACATCGTGCGCGTCTCCAGCCAGGCCGATGAACAGCTCGACATCCTGCTGGGCGTCATCAACGAAATCGCCCGCGAATCGACACACACCGAAGTGCGCGACCGCTTCGCGATTGTCCGGTACGAACACAACGACGAGATCACCGGCTATTTCTCGTCGCTCTGTCACACCCGCGTCATCTGGGGCGGCGATGAAACCATTCGAAAAATCCGCGCTGTCGCGCTTGGGCCGTCGGCCACCGAGCTTGTGTTTGCCGACAAGTTCTCGTTCGCTCTCGTCGGCGCTCGGGGCTTCCTCGACCATGACAACAAGGACCGCCTGATCGAACAATTCTACAACGACTCGTACTGGTTCAATCAAAAAGCGTGTTCCTCGCCGCGCATGGTTGTCTGGGTCGGCGAGGAATCCACCGTGAACGACGCGCGCGGCGTCTTCTGGTCCCTGCTTGAGACTCTCGCGGAGAAAAAGAGACTCGGGTTCGCCCCCGCGCTGGCGATCAACAAACTGATAGCCGAATGCTCGGTCGCAATCGGCGCAAAAGATCTCGTAACGATCGAGCGCCACCGCACCAGCCTCGTCAACCGGGTGATACTGCAGAGCGCGGCCGATATCAACCGTGAATTGCAGTGCGGCGGCGGCCTCTTCTACGAACTGCGCATCGACAGCCTCGACCGCCTGGCCGATATCGTGCGGGACAAGGACCAGACCATTGTCACCTGCGGAATCAACCGCGCCGACCTCGCCGATTTCGTGCGCACGACCCGCCCGGCGGGCGTCTCGCGGATCGTCCCGTTCGGCGAGGCGCTGACCTTTTCGGCCGTCTGGGACGGCTACGATCTGCTCCGTGAGTTCTGCCGCGAGGTCGATATCACGGTGCGGTAGCCGCACCGCGTGCGTGTGATGATCACATGATTAGAGAATTTCAGGACAGCGACCTTCCCGAACTGCTGGCGTTTCTCGATCGCTGGAACCCCGACCACCCGGAGCTCGGCGAAGGCGAGATCGTCAAATGGCAACGCTGTTTCAAATGGATCTCCCGCTCGCGGGACGGAATCATCGGATATATTGCGCAGATTCCGCATGAATTTCGGTACGGTCTGCCGAGCGGCCGCGTGGGGGTGGAACGGCTGGGATGGGGCGTCACGCTGGTGCTTGATATGTCCGACGACGAGCGCGCGCAGCGCCGTCGTTCGGCCGCCGTCCATGAATTGCTGACCGCCGCCGAGAAGAACCAACCGTGGCAGTTTGCGGCCGTCGGGGTGGTGCCGATCATCGAAGAAGCCTACATCCGGCGGGGACACCATATCCGCCGCGATTGCGCCGGCATGTTCGCACGGTTTCTGAAACCCGCAAAAGCGCTCGCCTATCTGGGGAAATCATCGCTGTGGGCCCCCGCGCTGCGCGCCGCCAACGCAATCATCAGACCGTCAGGAACGCTGCGTCATGGGACCGTGACCAGAATCGAATCGTTTGACCCGGCGTGGGACGGCCTCTGGGACCGCCTGCTTTCAGAACAGAAACAGCTGTACGGCATACGGACCGCCGAGTACCTGAACTACAAGCTGACACAGCCCAACCGGGAGTACCATTGCTACACGCATTCCGATAACGGCTACGTCGTCTTTCGCCTCGCGACTCACCGGACGAGGGATCTCAAGCTGGTCAAAATCTGCGACCTCGTCGGCACTCCCCACGCAAAGACCGATCTCGCCTCGCTGGCCGTCGATTTCGCCTATACACACCACGCCCACGGCATCGTCGCCCTCGGTTCGAACGACGAACGTTCGATCTACAAGGCGGTGGGGCTATACGTCGCCCGGCCGTACCCCATCGCCATGCCTGCGCATATTACCGCTGACATGCACGTCACCTTCTTCGATTCGGATCTCGACAACCTCTGGTGATTGAATGAGCGGACAAATCGAACAGCAGCCGAACGGCCCTATGCACGCGCGCGAACCAAAACCGCTGACCGCACGCCGCATAATCATCGAGATCGTCAAATATGGGCTGATCGCGTTGGTCGTCTATTTCGCCGGCAAGCAGCTTATCGAAAACTGGACGGAAGTCAAGAAGTACGACTGGACAATAAACTGGCCTCTGCTGGTCTGTTCTGTTGCGTTGCACATTCTCGCGTTCACCCTCTTTGCGTCGACATGGTGCATCCTCATGCGCGCGTTTGGGCACCACATTACCATCGCACAGGGCTTCAAGGTTTCATACGTCGTTAATCTCGGCAGGTACATCCCCGGTAAAGTCTGGCCCATTCTCGGGCAGGTGTACATGCTCAGGAAAATCAACGTCACTCAGGAGGAGGCGATAACAAGCTGGGGAATCGCCACCATCCTCGGCCTGCCGGGCGCCTTCCTGGCCGGTTTTATTGCCATCGGGTTCCATCCGCAAATGCTCCAGCAGACCCTCGGCGACAACGTCGGATGGGGACCGATTGCCGCCGTATTGGTCACTATCGGCGGGTCGTTTCTCCTCGCCCTCGCGCCTCAGAAGACCATGCTGCCGGTCAACTTCCTCTTGAAACTGCTGGGTCGCAAGCCGGTCGAACTCAAACTCACGATGAAAGTGATCTTCCAGGTCTACGGCGGATATTTCGTCAGCTGGGTGTTTTATGGAATCGCCTTCTACACCTTCGTGCGATCCATCGTCCCCGATGCGCCCGTTCCCCCCGTGGCGGCGATGGGCGCCTTTGTCATGGCCTATATCATCGGCTGGCTCGCGCTATTCTCCCCCGGCGGAATCGGCGTGAGAGAACTGGTGCTTATTTCGGTTCTTTCACCGTTCATGGGAACCCCCGCCGCATCCGGTATCGCTGTGGCCGCGCGCGTGTGGAATCTGTGCGCGGAATTCATCGCCGCCCTGATCGCCCTCTCTATCAAGTTGGAGCGTAGCGTACCGGGGAAGATTACTCCCCGATGACGACTTCTTGCGGATCGTACTCGCACAGATGTCCCGGGACCGGTTTTTTTATTCGCCTTCGAGGTGCTTCTTGAGCGCCCCCAGCACGTAGCCCCAGGCGCGGTCGAAATAGTCGTAGATTTCCTGCCACTGCTCCGGCTCACCCCAGCCCAACTGCGAAAGCGCCACCCGCACCTGTCCCGGCTCGATCTCGTCGAACTGCACCACCACCCGGGTCTTGATATACCGCCGCTCCCCGAACTGCGGGGGCGCATTCCACTCGAACGACAGCATTTCCATCGGCAAAAAACTCAGCACCCGGCAATCTTCCGAACCGCGCTCGCCCGGAGGAGCCTCGGTTGAGAAGTACCACTCGTACGCCCCGCCCACGCGAAGCTGCACGTTTGCATCGGCCGCGATGAAGCTCTTCACTCCCTCACTCGTCGTCCAGCACCGCCATACGTCGGCCAGCGGCGCCGCAACGACCACCTCCTTGCGAAGCACCGTCTCCGTCGGATTCTCGACTGCCCGGAAAACAGGCGCCTTCGACGCCATCAACGATGCTACCATCGGGGATATCTCATATGTGTGCACACCCTGCACCACCGACGGTTCTTTCTCCATGATGGCGCGCGCCTCCTCCTCCGAACGCACTTCGAGCACGATCAACCCGAACTGCTCGGACACCGGCCCCGCCATCAACACCGTGCCCCGGCGCGTCAACTCCTTCAAATACTTGAAGTGCTCGCTCATAATCCGCTCTTCGTCCGGGGTCATATTGTCCGGCCATCCGTCGCGGGTGCCGAGCAGTGTTATCATGAAATGCCGTGGCTTGTCGCTCATCGGTTGCTCCTCCTGCTGGGCCGATACGGAAACCGTCGCCAGGCACCAGACGACTGCAGCGACGACCAGTCCCACACGTCCGGGCAAGCGTATCTTCTTTTTTTTCAATGGCATGTAATCCTCCACCTGTTGGCGTCTCCGGTCTGGTCGGGGTATGGCGCCGAACCCGAATCCGGCATCGCCATGATACGCGTTTACATCCCGCTTCGCCAGTCCCCACCGTCCATTTTCCCAATCCCCTTGACAGGGGACCTATTTGGTCGTATCGAGTGAACCTTTGGCTGCCCGTAGCGTTGGAGCAGTAAAGCTGTCGCTTCTGCAGCGTGCCGGCCTTGCGGTCGGACCGCCGGATTGCGTACCAGAGTGTGAGGACGAAAGTAATGATGTTTCGCAAGAACGAAAAAGAGACCGCCACCACCGCCCCGTCGGCTGCGCCCAAAGCGATGCCGGCCCGCTCCGTGCCGCCGTCACTTGCCGGCGTTAAACACATCGTGGCAGTCGCCAGCGGCAAGGGAGGTGTCGGGAAATCCACGGTCGCGGCTAACCTGGCGTTCGCGCTCAAACAGCGGGGCTACCGGGTCGGGCTGATGGATGCGGATATCTACGGCCCCAGCCAGCCGGGCATGCTCGGGGCCGGGTCCGACAAAGCCGCCATCACCGACGACCAGAAACTGACCCCCGTCAGCCGCCACGGGATCGATTTCATCTCGATCGGCCTGCTTATCGACGAGGACACACCGGTCATCTGGCGCGCGCCGATCGCCATGAAAATGATTATGCAATTCATCGGCGCCGTCGAGTGGGGCGAGCGCGACTTTCTCCTGATCGACCTCCCCCCGGGCACCGGCGACGTGCAGCTCACGCTGGCGCAGCAGGCCGCCCTCACCGGCGCCGTCATCGTCACGACTCCGCAGGATGTCGCCCTCGGTGTCGCAAAAAAGGGACTCCGGATGTTCGAACAGGTCAATGTCCCCGTCCTCGGCATCATCGAAAACATGAGCGGCTTCACCTGCACACACTGCGGCAAGACGACCGCCATCTTCAAGGAAGGCGGAGGCAGGACGATGGCGGAGCGCCTGGGCGTCCCCTTTCTCAGCGCGATTCCGCTCGACCCGGAGATCATGATGTCCGGCGAGCAGGGCGCCCCCGTCGTGTCGGCGTCCCCGGACAGCGAGCCGTCCAGAGCGTTTCTGAAAGTCGCCGACCGTCTCGCCGAAGAAATCACCCGCCGTCAGGCCTGCGATGGTACCGAGCCGCTGGCGCTGGAGTTGACCGATGATCGCACCCTGACAATCGACTGGCCCGGCGATCTCCGCACACGGCACACCGCCTACCATCTGCGCAAGTCCTGCACGTGCGCCAATTGCATCGACGAGGACACCGGCAGACAACTGCTCGACCCGTCCCGCGTTCCCCTCGATATCAGCATCACCGACATCAAACCCGTCGGCCGGTACGGTCTGAGCATCACGTTCTCCGATCGTCACTCCACCGGCATCTACACTTTTGACCACTTGCGTTCGATCGACGAAGGCGACTCGGCTGAAGACCGCCCGCCGTCGTTTGATGTGTAATCCGGAGGTACTGCCATGAGCGCCACCAGCGACATAAGAATAACCGGCGAGCCGCAGCTCGACCCGCACATATGCAAATTCACGCTCAGTCATCCGGTCTATCCGGAAGGATCAGTGCGATGCACCAGTCGCGAGATGGCCGAGGGCTCGCCGCTGCTGGAGGCGTTGTTTGCGATCGACGGCATCAGCCAGGTGTTCGTCTACAACAACGTGGTCATGATTGCCAAGCGCAGCGAAGACGACTGGCCCACCCTGGGCCGACAGATCGGCTCCGCCATCCGGTCAGCTATCGCAAGCGGACGGCCGTTGATCAGCGATGCGGTTCGTCGGCGCCTGCCCTCGGAACAGCAATTGCGCGAGAAACTGGAAGCCCTGGTCGAGAGCGAAATCAATCCGGCGGTCGGGCAGCACGGTGGCCATGTCGAAGTGGTCGACGTTCGCGGGACGTCCGCGTACATCAGCTTTTCCGGCGGCTGTCAGGGATGCGCGGCATCGTCCGTGACACTGAAACAAGGGATCGAGAAGATCGTCTTCTCTCATCTGCCTGAGATCACCGAAGTTGTTGATATGACCGATCATGCCGCCGGCATGAATCCATACTACTCCGGCTCCTGATTGTGCCGGAAGGGGCCCTGGCGAGGGGCGCAACGCCCGGGGGCAATAACACATCCGGGCGCCCGTGGCAAAAATCCGATTTACGGGGCGATGCGATTGTTATTTATTGTAAACATATGCGCACCTCCTTCGTTGTATACGTGAGCCTCCCGCCGTTTGCGGGAGCAGGGACCACCATCACTTCTTCGGTAACAGCAGGAATCGATGACTTCTTCCGCTCGTAATCTCCCCCGCATCGCCGCTATCGCCATGACTCTTGTCGCCGTGACGGTTTCGGCTGGATTTGCCCGCTCCGCCATGGAATCCGCCGGACAGGACCGCTCAGCCGCGCCGGCATCGGCCGCATACCCGGCCTATTGCTACGCCGCCCACAACATCGGACGAATCGGCTTCACCGTCTCCAACTGGGGCCAGTTCGGCTCCGGCGCCGATCTGCCCTGGATCGATTGCGTCACGGGCGACCGCGTCCCCGATGCCGAGTACCCGCTCGGAAGCGGTACCGTCTATCTGTTTAAGGGCGGCATCTGGGTCGGCGCCGTGGTCGGCAACGACACGCTCGTCTCGACCGCCACCGATCGGTTTACGTCGTCACGCGAATTCGCCCCCGATTCACCGCCCTTCGGTGATATCGTGCGACGCGTGCAGACCTTCGATCCGCTCAACAACGAACCCAGCGATGCACTGTCGGAACAGGACTTCATCGCCGTCTATACCGACACCTTTACGTTCAACAATCCGTTTCCGTCGTTTGACGGTTACGACGGTCGCTCCCACAAACCGCTCGGCGTCGAAATCACGCAGCGGTCGTACATGTGGTCGTTCGGCTATGCCGACGACTTTGTGCTGCTCGAATACCAGGTCAAAAACATCGGCAAACAACTGCTCAAAGACGTGTTTTTCGGATTCTATATGGATCCCGATGTTTCCGTCTACCATCCCACCTTCAGCCCCATCCAGAGCGACCGCCCCAGCAAGCCAATCGAAGGCGGCGAAGATGACGTCACCGGGTACCTGTTCTCATATCCCGGGGAGCGCGACGGCTGCGAATGGGAAGACACCCTTCGACTCGCGTGGGCTATCGACGCGGACGGCGATTACGCCTCCGGGAAATTCTCCGTACCCAACGTCACCGGCGTCCGTCTGCTCAGCGATCCGGTGAACAATGAGTACGTGACCTACAACTGGTACATTCAGGATTCGTACGCCCCCGATGACTACGGACCGCAGAAGCGGGTCAACCTGCGGCGGATGATCGCCGGCGGCCTCGGCAGCCCCTCGGGCGACCGGGAACGCTATTTCCTCATGAGCAACGGCGAAATCGACTACAGTCAGATCTTCCAGTATGGCATCAGGGCCACTGACCCCGAATGGACATACATGGATAACCGCAACAAAGCGATCCAGATATCTCAGGGGGCCGACATCCAGTACATTCTCTCCGTCGGGCCCAACTACCTGCCCCCCGGCGCCTCGTACACCATCCCCTTCGCGTTTGTCGGAGGCGAAGGGTTCCATACCTACAACCGCAACGTCATGTGGAACCTCCGCAACGCTTACCGACCCGAACGCTACCTGTCGTTTCTGAATTTTCCCGAATTCGCGCAAAACGCCGTGTGGGCCTCATGGGTATACGACAATCCCGGCGTCGACACGGATGGCGACGGGTACGCCGGCAAGTTCCGCGTCTGCGTCTATGATTCGGTTTTCGTGGACGGCCAGTGGGTGCCTTCGGTCGTTGACACATTCTACTATCAGGGCGACGGCGAGCCCGACTACCGGGCCGCATCTCCTCCTCCCGCACCGCGCGTATGGGTCGAACAGTCGCTGCTGGGACTGCGCCTTCGCTGGAATGGGCAGGAATCGGAAACCTCCCAGGATATTTTCTCCGGCATCAACGACTTCGAGGGATACCACGTGTATTTCGCACGCGACAACCGCGATGCCAGTTTTACCATGGTCTCGACCTACGATATCGAGAATTACGACAAGTACGTCTTCAACACCAAAAAACAGCCGGAGCCCGGCTTCGAACTGCGCGACCACCCCTTCACCATCGACTCTCTCCGCTGCCTGTACGCAAGGGGCAGCGACGGGTGCCTCGACACGCTGTGGGACCCGCTCTGGTACTCACCGGCGGCCCCGTACGTACATCCGGACTTCCCCGACTCCGCGTTTTACTTCGTCAGGCATGAATACAACGCCTCCAGCCTGACCGAGCCGAACGGTATCAAAAAGAGATATCCGGACGCGCGCGTCCCGATTCCGCCGCTCACCGATGACGATTACACGCCGGACGGGTATCTGAAGTACTACGAATACGAATACACGATCAACAGCCTCCTGCCGACCGTGCCGTACTGGGTGACTGTTACCGCGTTTGATTTCGGCTCCCCGGTAGCCGGGCTGAAGCCGTTGGAGACCTCCCGCACCCTTCGCGCGGTCGAGGCCTACGCCGCCGGATCGGCCAACCAGCTCGGCGATGTCCTCCCCGATGTCTTCATCTATCCAAATCCGTACCGGATCGACGACGAGTACATCGCGAATGGCTACGAGGGGCGCAATCCGCGCTTTTTTATCCCCGACCGCCTCCGGCGAATCCACTTCGAAAACCTGCCCCCCCGGTGCACGATCAAGATTTTCTCTCTCGACGGCGACCTGATTCGCGAACTTGAGCACGATAAGTCCCCGTCGGATCCCACGGCCCATCACGCCGAATGGGACCTCATCTCCCGCAACACCCAGATGATCGTATCGGGGATTTACTACTGGGTCGTCGAAGACTACGACTCCGGCCGGGTACAGATGGGCAAACTGGTCGTCATCCTGTAAATCCCGCCGCAGTCCCAAATACGCGACAGGCCGCCCCGACTGAATCGAGGCGGCCTGTTTGCTGACTCTCTTGTATGGATCCGGACTACTCGCCCTGCCCGGGCCTCTCGAAACTCGAGCCGCACGCCGGTGCAACCGTCAATTTGAAAATCTGCCTGACGACATCGGGAGAAACCGACGGCCCCTGGGCCGAACAATGCTCGGAGAAAGACGCAATCAATCCGCCGGCGATGTCCTCCGGGTGACGACCTTCGATCTCGCTGCGGTGCACCGCGTGCACCAGTTTCCCGTTTTTGAACAGAAACACCGACGGCGACGAGGGCGCAATATCGGGCATGTATTCACGGGCCTTTGCAGTCGCGTCCATGTCCACCCCGGCAAAAACGGTTCCCATCCGATCCGGGATCACCTCGTGCTGAAGCGCCAGCGCCACTGCCGGACGCGCCATCCGGGCCGCGCAACCACAGACCGAATTCACCACCAGCAACGACGTTCCCTCCCCGTCCGCCAGAAACCGGTCAACCGCGGCGGCCGAGCTGAGGGGCTGTACCCCAATGTCCTGCAATTCCTTCCACATGAAAGCTACCGCTTCCCGGTCGTACCGTGACGGCATCATAACATCAATCCTTTCCATTTCTGATCTCCCCGGACCTCCTGTGCCCAATTAACAGCAACTCCGCCGTTTTGATCCCGACATTCGTCCTATTTTGGATTTCATTAATCCATTTTATGCCGGGGCGGCCACCTCAGCAATGTCACATTCTTGAGACAAAATAGGTCCAATCAGTAAACAATTTGAGCGTGCCTGCGTTTAAGGGAAATACGTTTACGAGAACATACCCTGACAATGAAAAGGAATATGAGGTTATGACCCCGACCCTTCGGCTCATCCGCCGCGCGATCCTGTTCACCCTGACACTGACCGTTGGCTCACCCCTGCTCGCCCAGGGACCGCCGCCGACACTCGTTGTGACCGACCCGGTGATCGAACGCGAATTCCATGATCAGATCACCCTGATCGGCCGCACCGAGGCGAAGATCACTAGCAGAATCGTTTCCGAAGTAGCCGGCCGCGTAGTCGCGATAAACGCCGCCGAAGGCAACCCGATCAAAGCGGGCCAGCCGCTGGTCACCATCGACACCAGCCGCATTGCCCTTGCTCTTCGCTCCAAACAGGCCGAGTCGGAGCAGGCCCGGCAGCAGGCGCTGTTGGCCGAACAAAACCACAAACGCGCCGAGGAACTCTTCTCACAGAAACTGATCCCCGAAAGCACGATCGACTCGGCGCGCGCCTGGTCCGTCTCCGCCGAAGCCCGGTTCGTTCAGCTCGATGCCGAGCGCGCCAAACTGGCGCTCGACCTGGATCAGTGTACGATCCGCGCCCCTTACTCCGGACACACCCTGCGACGGGTCGTCGATGTCGGAGAATGGGTGAATGTCGGCACGCCCGTGTACGAGATGGTCGATCTGTCCTCCATCACCGTAACCGTCGACCTGCCCGAACGCCACTACGGCCAGCTGTCGGTCGGCAGCTCCGTGACTATCGAAGCATCCAACATTTCGGACGAAACGCTCACCGGAAAGGTGACCGGTATTGCCCGTTCGGCTGCCTCCGAAACACATACGTTCCCCGTCATAATAACGGTCCCCAATGCCGACCGCTTTCTCGCCGGAGGCAAACTCGTCCGCGCCACCCTGAATCTCGATAACCGCTTCACGAGCCTCGCGGTCTCGAAAGACGCCATCGTTCGCGATGGTTCCATGACGATGGTCTACACCGTTCACGAAGGCAAGGCTGCCCCCATTATGGTGCAGGTGAAGTCTGCGGACGGGAAAATGGTCGCGGTCGCCGGAGAAGGACTGATGACCGGCATGCCGGTCGTGGTGCGCGGCAATGAACGCATATTCCCCGGCGCCCCCGTGCGAACCGACCAGCCCCAGCCCGGCTCCGAAGGCGACGGCGAGGTGCAACTGTCAAGCAACGGTGGCGGGCGTCCCGCCGCCCAGCCGAAGTAACACGAGGTTGCCGTCGTGAATATCATCAAAAACGCCATTCAGTATCCGGTGACCGTCACCGTCGGCGTCCTTATCGCCGTGCTGGCAGGTATCATGGCCATCACCGGCGTGCCGATCCAGTTAACCCCCGATGTCGAGCAGCCGTTTATCACCGTGTCGACCTCCTGGCCCGGCGCGTCGCCCGAAGAAATCGAAAAAGAAATCATCGACAAGCAGGAAGAATACCTGAAGTCCGTCGAAGGTCTTGTCGAGATGAATTCGTCTTCCGATGACGGTCAGGGCAGCATCACCCTCGAATTCCCGGTCGGAACCGATATCACCGGCGCCGTTGTCCGCGTGACCAATAAGTTGAACGAAGTTCCCGAGTACCCGGAAAATGCCGACCGGCCGGTGGTCACGTCGTCCGGTCAGATGGAAAACGTCATCGCCTGGTTTACCATCAGCGCAACCCGCGACGGCGTGTATGTGCCGCACATGTTCTCGCTTGTCGACGAGATCGTGAAGCCCCGCCTGGAGCGCGTCACCGGCGTGGCCGCCATCAACGTGTACGGCGGCCTCGATGAGGAACTGCATGTCACGTTTGATCCGGAACTGCTGGCCTCGTCCGGCATTACCATCAACGAAGTGATCGCCGCGCTGCGCTCCGAAAACCTCGATATCTCCGGCGGCGACTTCGGCGAAGGGAAACGACGCTACGTCGTGCGGACCATCTCCCGCTTCGAGTCGCCCGACCAGGTGGAAAAAACGGTCATCACCGTTCGCAACAGCATACCCATCCGAATCGGCGACATCGCGGACGTGTCTTTAGCCTACAAGAAACCGGTCGCCCAGGTGCGCCATCTGGGGCGGCCGTCGATGGCCCTCAATGCCCAGCGGCAGATCGGCGCCAACGTGCTCGAAGTCACCGAAAACCTGCTCGAACAGGTGGACAACATCAACCGCGAGATTCTCGAACCCCGCGGTCTCAAAATGGCCAACGTCTACAATCAGAAGGGGTATATCAACTCCGCCATCGACCTCGTCTTCGACAACCTGTACCTCGGGTCGGCGCTGGCGGTCCTGGTTCTGTTTCTCTTCCTCCGCTCGGCGTCATCGATTCTGATTATCGGCCTGTCGATTCCGATTTCCGTCATTACGACTTTTGTCACCATGTCGCTGATGGGCCGTACGATCAACGTCATCTCGCTTGCCGGCATGGCGTTCGCCGTCGGTATGGTGGTGGACGCCTCCATCGTCGTGCTCGAGAACATCTACCGCCACATGCAGATGGGCAAGCCGCGGCTGCAGGCGGCTGTCGACGGCACGCAGGAAGTATGGGGAGCGGTGCTCGCCTCCACGGTAACTACCGTCGCGGTGTTTCTGCCCGTGGTGTTCATCGAAGAGCGCGCCGGCCAGTTGTTCCGGGACATTGCGATCGCCATTTCGAGCGCCATTGCCATCTCGCTCGTCGTGTCGATCACCGTGATTCCCTCGGCGTCGTCTCGTATCCTCAAGACCTCGACAAAACTCACCAACGGCAAGACCACCCGGCTGGACCGCTTCTCGGCCCATATCGCGCATCTGGTGGATTACGTCAACGCCCGCTGGCAGCGGCGGCTGGCTACCATCGTCGGCATGATCGCCGTGTCTATGGGACTTACCTGGGTGATGCTGCCTGATGCCGAGTACCTGCCCAACGGTAACGAGAATCTCATCTTCGGCTTCATCCTGCCGCCGCCGGGATACAATCTCGACGAAATGGTCGGCATCGCCGAGGACGTCGAGGGCCGGTTAAGCCATCTCTGGGAAACCCCCGCCGATCAGGCAAAGGATCTTCCCGGAGGCGGACTCAGCAACTTCTTCTTCGTGGCGCTCAACAATCAGGCGTTCCTCGGCATGGCGTCGCGCGATGAAACCCGCGGCCGTGAACTGCTGCCGGTCGCCAACGAGGCCCTGCAGTCGATCCCAGGCGCCTTCGGCATCGCCAACCAGCGATCGCTGTTCTCGGGCAGCTTCTCCGGAACGCGCTCGGTCCAGATCGATATCACCGGTCCGGACCTCAACAAAGTGCTTGCAATCGCCCGTCAGGTCTTCGGCCAGGTCGGCCAGATTCTGCCGGGATCGTCATCGCGGCCCATCCCCGGTCTCGACCTTGGCAATCCCGAAGTTAGTGTCTATCCTGACCGCGTTCGCGCCGCCGATATCGGTTTCAGCGCCTCGCAGATCGGTCAACAGGTAAATGCGCTGGTTGATGGCGCCATCGTCAGCGAGTACCGCCACCAGGGCCGTGAAATCGATCTCGTCCTGAAAGGCCGCGACGACTGGACCCGCCATACGCAGGATATCGAACAACTGCCGCTGGCCTCTCCCACTGGACGGGTCATCACCCTCGGCGATCTGGCCACCGTGCAGCAAAAGCAGGGACCGGTGACCATCAACCATGTCGAGCGGCAGCGTGCCGTCTCTGTGCTGGTCCAGCTGGGGGATAACATCTCACTCGAGGACGCTATCGCCCGCATTCAGGAGCAAATCGTCGCGCCGCTTCGCGACCAGAATCAAATCGGCGGCCTGTATGACATCCAGTTGTCGGGCGCTGCGGATGACCTCACCAAGCTGCGGGTGGCCCTGCTGGAGAATTTTCACATGGCCATTATCCTGACGTACCTGTTGCTGGCGGCCCTCTTCCAGTCCTTCACGTATCCGATCGTGATCCTCGTGACCGTTCCCCTCGCCACCTTCGGCGGCGTGCTCGGCCTGCAGGCTGTACGTCTTGTGGACCCCTATCAGGGTCTTGACGTGCTGACCATGCTCGGCTTTGTCATCCTCATCGGAACCGTCATCAACAACTCGATCCTGATCGTGTACCAGGCCCTGCAGCTCATGCGCGAAGGCTACGATCCGCGAAGCGCCGTCAAGGAGTCCGTGCGCGTGCGTGTTCGCCCGATCTTTATGTCCACCGCCACCTCCGTCCTCGGCATGGCCCCGCTGGTTATTATGCCCGGCGCAGGGTCGGAATTGTACCGTGGACTGGGTTCGGTCGTGCTGGGCGGACTTGCACTTTCGTCAGTCTTCACACTCGTACTGACACCCCTCGTCTTTGCCTTCAGTATCGAGGCTGTCGTGAGAGTCAAGTCCCTCTTCGGCCGCCATGCGACTGCGGTCAGCACCACGCCGGCGTTTGAAGAAGAGAGTATTCGGTAAACCCCAAAAGCAAGTCGCCGGACGACCCGCGTCCGGCGACTTCTCAATACGTCGGTGTCAGTCTAATAGGTCTTCTCTATCAGCTGATCCGGAACCCGAAAATACGCCGTCACTCCCCCGGCGTCGACAACTTTCACGATCACATCAGCCGTCGTCTCCGGAGTCCACATCGGCCCGTCGGCAAAGCCCTTCTCGATCGTCGACGGCGGCTCGGAGGACGGCGGCCCGGTGAGGGCGGCCCCCCAGACCACGTCTCCCTGCTTCAACCACACATAGGTGATATCCAGGGCGCCGCTGATGGAATCGCTGTCCACCGCACGCAGCCGCACGACTCCCCGAAGCGGCCGACCGTCCGGCGGCATGTCCGGGCCGGGCATGAAATCCCGCCACAAATACGCCTCCAGCCGTACGTCGTGTCCCCCGACAAGACCCTGATCGCCGGCGCCTTCAGCATCCCCCGGAAGCAGCTCCCCGGAGACGGCCGGCGGCGCGTCACTGCGCTCGTCGTCACTGTCCTGGCTGTTCTGACATGCCACAGCCACCGCCAGTCCAAGTATGATCGCCGGAAAAACCGCACGACCTGTGATCATCCGTATCAGCATGATTGTTCCTTCTCGCTTGAATCCCCGGGCACACCCGGCCGGCGTCTTGCCCGGCTGGTAACTGCCCACTCCTTACAGTATAGCTGATCCGCCTCCCGGTGAAAATGTAAACCTCGTAGCCCGATTTTTGTTATATTGGGCGCCATGAAAGCTCTCGACCCCAGCGCCGGATTCTGGGCCCGGCTCAAACAGCCGTTTTACGCCCTCGCCCCGATGGAAGACGTCACCGACGCCGCCTTCCGTCTGGTGGTCGCGCGCCGCGGCAAGCCCGATGTCGTGTTCGCGGAATTTGCTTCCGCCGACGGCCTGTCATCCGATCGCGGCCTGCCCAACCTCATGCGGCTTCTCTACTTCGATGAAATCGAACGACCCGTCGTCGCACAGATCTTCGGCGAAAAACCAGAAAACATGCAGGTCGCGGCCCGCATCTGCCGGGAACTTGGATTCGACGGCGTCGATATCAACATGGGCTGTCCCGTCAAAAAAGTCGTCCGCACCGGATGCGGCTCCGCCCTCATCGAAACTCCCGCGCTCGCCAAAGAAATCATTCAGGCCGTCAAAGAAGGCGCCCACCCGCTGCCGGTTTCTGTAAAAACCCGGATCGGCTACCGGGAAATCGTCCTGGAAGAATGGCTCGGCCATCTGCTCGACGCTAAACCGGCCGCCATCACCCTGCATCTGCGAACCCGAAAGGAAATGTCGAAAGTGCCGGCGCACTGGGAAGTCATGCCGGCCGCCGTCGCGATGGCCCAAAACACGCAGACTTTGCTGATCGGCAATGGTGACATCCGCGATCTCGACCACGCCGACCGGCTGATCGCAGAAAACGGCATGGATGGCGCCATGCTCGGACGCGCCATCTACGGCAATGCCTGGTTGTTCAATCGCGCGGTGAAACCTCATGACATCTCCGTTCACGACCGCCTCGACCTCCTCGTCGAACACAGCGTGACCTACGAAAACATCTTCGCCGGCCGGAAAAACTTCGTGATCATGCGTAAACACCTGCTCGCGCACACCACCGGTTTCTTCGGATGCCGCGAACTCCGCCAGCGACTGGAATCCGTCACCACTGCCGCCGACGTCCTCGATGCGGTGGCGTGGTTTCGCGAGGCGTTCGATCAGGTCCACGACTTCTCCCGCCACAACATAAGCGCGGCCGCCGCATTCGGCAGCCGCGCCGGGGATTGATAGAATGCGCCGGCGACTAATCGCGCCGACTGCGATAATATGACCGGTACAACCGGTCACGCTCGTACTCCGACATCTCCTCAATCAACTGAATATACTCCTCTTCCAGATCCTTCTGCTGCGCAACCGCCGATGCCAGCTCGTCGAGTATCTGCGCCCGCTCGTAATCGGAGCCGATCTCCCGTAACGCCTGAAGTGTCGCGCGAAGGAACGCCGAGTCCGATTTCCCCTCTTCCAGCACCAGCTCCAAAGCCCGCTTCTTGTCATAGTCCGACGAGATACTCCGAAGAGCATCGACATAACGAAGCCGCAGGTCCGCGTCACGTGCGCACGCATCAGCGATACTCATCAGGTACTCGGCCTTGTCGTAATCCGATGACATCCGCGCCATCGACCTGAGCGCCATCTCGTAAATAACTTCGGGGGTGCGGTCGTCCAACGTCAGCTCGGAAAGCACCCGCCGACGTTCGTAGTCGGATGATATGTTGTCGGCCGCCGCTATATACATCTCCGTCAGCCGGTCATCGCTGCCCGCGGAAGACGCCATCGCGATCAGCAACTCGGCCTTCTCGTAATCTGAATCCATCTCCGCCGCGACCCCCAGTATGATCTCCGCCAGTTCCGGCTCAACCTCGCGACGGAGACCCATCTCGCTTAACACCCTCCGCTGCTCGAAATCCGAATCGATATCCCGCACCGCCAGAAGATACGTCCTCAGGTGCTCCGAATCGGTCGTCACCAGCGGCGACATCTCGATAAGCAGTTCCGCTTTCTCGTAATCCGAATCCATCCGCGATGCTATCAACAACAGGTCGGACACCACTTCGGGATCGACGTCGTCGCGAAGCAACGTCGCCGAAAGCACCCGTCGCGTCTCGTAATCGGATTCGATCGTCGCAATCGCGTCTGCATACGCGCGCGACAAGCCCGCGCCGGTCTGCCCGTACGCGGCCAGCGAAATCAACAGCTCCGCTTTCTCGTAGTCCGACTCCATACCGCGCGATAGCGTTTCGATCAGCGTCGCCGTCTCCGCCTCGGTCAACGGACCGCTCTCCAGAAGCGCCTCCACATACAAACGCTGGACGTAATCCGGTTCGATCATCTTGATCTCGTCGATCACTCCTGACACGCCCTTCTCGCTTCGAATGCGTTTGACCCGCGCCTCGGCGCCGATCCCGCTCGACCGTACGGCTTCGATCAAAATGTCGCCCGCCCACTGACGCGCTCCGTCATCGTAATCGGCCGACCGGCCGTTTTCATAGTACAGATAATCCAGCCCGTCACTGGTCGGCTCGACAACCAGCCGCTGCCGCTCGCGGCCCCTGCGCTCTTCAATCTCGAGATACGCATCCTTCGACATGCGCTTCACGCCGCGATCGTCGTCCGTAAACTCGATCTCACCCGCGTACTCGATAGTGAGACGGTGATTGTCGTCGCTGACCACGATCCTGGTCACTCCGTCTTCGTCGGTGATTGATGAAATTCCGCGAGACAAAGATCCAAACAGCGACTCGAAACCCCCCCCGGAACGCCGCGAGTACGATGCCCGCGCCGACGGCGCCCCGGGCACATCCGGCACCGAGGGAACCACGGGGACAGAATTCACCGACGCCGCTCCCGGCGCCGCAGGCGGCCGCGGGGGCTCGGGCTGAGGATCCCCCTCCACCGCCGCGTACTGTCTCTCGTCCCAGCCGTGTTCCGCAACCGGTGTCCATTCACCGACCTGCTCGTCCGCCGCCCATGCCGGCGTAAAATGCTCGATCAGGTCGTCATACGATATGGTGGCGCGCGGTATCGCGACCACCGACGGCGCCTGCATCAACAACACCCCGCCCGCCATGATCGCGAAAATCACCAGCGTCAGCGCAACTCTCGGCAGACCCGTCGTTACCGTTCGGTTCTTGTTTAACAACATGGAAAACCTCGTGAATATGTGCTTTTTCGTCAGCACGGCTCCCGACGACAAAGCCAGCCGCCCGCCGCCGCGCTCTATAGCTGCCAGCTTCGCCAGCGTCCGCGCGTACGCGGTCGGCGTCCGAAGGCGATTGACCACCACGTCGTCACAGGCCAGCTCCCGATACAGATCAAGTTGCTTGACCAGCCAGAAAACCGCAGGGTGGAACAAGACCGCAGCCACCACCAGCTGCTCCGCCAGCCGCGCCCAGTCGTCACGGCGATGCAGGTGCGCCAGTTCGTGGAGAAGTATCGAATCAAGTTCTTCCGCACTCAACTGCGCTACCAGCGATTCCGGCAGCAGTATCGTCCCCCGACCAAACCCGGTCGCCGCCGGTGTCGACAGCGCGTCGCTGATACGGACCGTTACGTTGCGGCGACAGCCGGTCAGCCGACACCAGCGCTCCAGACGGCTGTGCAGCCCATCCTCGGCAGGCAGACTTCGCGCAAGTATCACCCGAACACGGTAGTACGCGGCGCCCAGACGAACCAGCAGCGCCGCCGCGACCGTCATCCAGAACACCACGATCCCCACCGGAAGCAGCCCGTACACGATATCGACCCACGACCGCTCCGCGCGGCCGCTCTCCGCCGCTACCGACGGCGACGTCGTTAGTCCGTCCCTGTGGATCGATACCTGTTCATCTGTCGTGACCTGAAGCTGGTCATCCGATAACCGTGCATCCGCTAACCGCGGTGTCGTCGCAGGGAACACACTCTCATCGAGCGTACCGGCGTCGCGACTGAAAACTGCATTGCGACTGCGCCCGGCGGCGCGCTCCTGAACCGCGTCCCATCCAACCATCGCCGCCGGCAGCAGCACGATTGTCGCCAGTACCACCCAACAGATGATATATCGCGCCCGGGCGTTAAACAGCTCCGTGTACCGAAACAACAATCCGGTCAGCGCAGCGAGCGCGATCGACGGCGCGAGGCTGTCCACGATCGCCTGCAGCCAGACAACGGACATCTCCGTGATCGAAAGATAAACGGCTTCCATTCTCCCCTCCTATGTCCGCCGGGCCGTGTTTTCTGAGTGGTCGATCATCTGCCGAAGGCGCTCCAGATCGTCCTCGGACAACGCTTCGTTCTCCAGCAGGTTGACCATCAACAGCTCCGGAGAGTTGTTGAAGAGGCTTTTGAGCATGTGCCGAATCGCACGGGTGCGCGCCTGCGAGCGATCGACCACCGGAAGATAGACATGTGCGCGCCCAACCTTCTCGCGGCGAAGATACCCCTTCTGCTCGAGAATGCGCATCATCGTCAGAATCGTATTGTAGGCCAGGCGCTTCGAGCCCCGCTGCGCCTCGGCCACGCTGTTGACCGTCGCCCTGCCGAGATCCCAGACCACATTCATAATCCGCAGCTCGGCATCGGTGAGAGTCGGGGTTTTGTGACGAGCCATACGTAAAAACTTCCGCCAACTTTTAAGGAATTAGGATTTCTTCCCCTGTATACGGACCCCGCCCGAAAAGTTGTACTATTTTTTTAGTTTTTTGCGGATTTTTCCCCCGAGAGATCGACACGAGAACCGCCAACTCATTATGACCCAATAAAAAGGCCCGGCAATTCAAGAATCGCCGGGCTCGGAGGTGGTGAGCGCCGTTTCTGCCCCTTACGCGCCCCCGTCAAGGAACGTCGTCCGGCGTCACCCCCTGGATTTGTACGAAAACGAGATCGCGTTCTCCGGACAGGTCCCGATACACTCGCCGCACGACGTGCAATCCGGCACCACCGACTTTCCGTCCACCAGCTTGCCGATTGTCGGACACGGGCTCTTCTCGGAACAGTCACCGCAAAGCGTGCACGCGTTATGATCCACCCGGATCTTCCCTGGGGTGATTCGTTCCAGAAGCCAGCTTAGCGCGCCCACCGGGCACACCGCATAACAGAACGGGCGATACAGCACCAGCGACACGAGCACGAGGATGACCGACATGATGATAAACCATGTGTCGACCTGCCAGTGCAGCAATTCGAAAAAGTTCACCGGATCGTACACGCTGTACGCCGAATAGGCCGCCCACATGCCGACCCCGGGCTGCCCGCCGACTTGCTCGGCCAACCCCGCTACCTGCGCACTGACGGCGAAAAACGTCAGGAAAAACAAACCCAGCAGCGCCAGCCGAAGCGTGTTAAAGGCGGTGAAATTGAAATTCTTGATATGCCACTTGTGCGGAATCTTGTTAATCAGCTCCTGCACCGCACCCAGCGGACATACCCAACCGCAGAAAATTTTCCTCGCCACTAGGCTGAGCGCCATCATAACGAGGAATAACCCGAGAAACTGCGGGAAAAACGCCCCGTGCGTGAACTTGAACATAAACAATTTCGTGGTCGCGCACATCGGCGATGGGTGTAGCGGGAAAATGAAATCCAGGCCGTACAAGACAAACGCTACAACCAGCATCCCCACCCGAATCGTCGTGTTTATCTTCTTCGCGAACAGCAATACAAACGCAACGACCGCGAGAATATAAATCCAGATATACTTCCAGCTGGTCAGAAAGGTCATCAGGGTGGGACGTTTGGTGGCGGCCGCCTGTTCATGCTCTTCGTGATTGTCCCGGGTCGGCGCCGCTACCTCTTCCGTGGAATCCGCAAGATGACGCTGATGTCCGTCTAGCGTCGCGGCACTATCTGCCGCATCCACCGTCAATGAATCGGGAAAGGCTGCCGCCGCCAGCAGGCAGAAAAAGGTCAGGGTCAGCAGCAAAAAAACGGAGAAGTCCTTTGGTGTCTGCATACTGACGCAACGTAACAAAAATGGGGTATTTTGTCAATAATTATGCACCTCCTCCCTGTCGCATCCCTCACCCCTTGTCCTGCCCGCCCGCCGCGAACGTCGGGGTTCGGTCAAATCGCACCGTCTCCCCACCCATTTTATTCGCCACCTGCGTTCTACCCGTAGGTCAGCTCCGTTTGCACATCCACCAACTCGTCAAACTAAACAAACCTCTCCCGCAAACGGTGCTGACACCACCACCCCTTCATTCCGTTTCGTCCGGTGCCCACCCGCCGTGGCGAA